>JAZNQL010000013.1:0-12165 GCA_045590155.1 Clostridia bacterium
GGGTGCGAGAATCTGGATTTTTGTACCCTCGGGATATTCCATAATACTGTTTACTATGGAATCTACACCTTGCTGGTTTATTTCTTTACCGCATACAGGACAATGGGGTATGCCTATGCTTGCATACAAAAGTCTTAAATAATCGTATATTTCGGTTACCGTACCAACGGTTGAACGAGGGTTTTTGTTTGTCGTTTTCTGGTCTATTGATATTGCAGGCGAAAGACCGCTTATAAATTCAACATCAGGTTTATCCTTCTGCCCTAAAAACTGGCGTGCGTATGCTGACAGACTTTCGACATATCTGCGCTGTCCTTCTGCATAAATTGTGTCAAAGGCAAGCGAGGTTTTACCTGAACCCGAAAGACCTGTGAATACTATAAATTTATCTCTTGGGATTTCTAAATCTATATTTTTTAGGTTATTTTCCTTTGCACCTTTAATTACTATTTTCCCGCTCATATTTTACCTTCTTCTAATAAGTTTATCCTGTCACGGAGTTTTGCCGCATCTTCAAACCGCAATTCCTTTGCCGCTTTTTGCATCTGCAATGTAAGTTCCTCGATAAGGGCTTTTTTGTCCTGCGGTTTTTTAGTTGTATCTTCTGTTTCCAAAACTGTGGTTTCTATAATTTCTCTTACTTCTTTTTTTATGGTTTTTGGTACTATGCCGTGCTTTTCGTTATATTCGCTCTGTAATTTTCGTCTTCTGTTGGTTTCTTTTATTGCTCTGTCCATCGAGCCTGTTATGGTATCTGCATACATTATAACCTTGCCTTCTGCATTTCGGGCGGCACGGCCTATTGTTTGTATAAGTGAGGTTTCGCTTCTTAAAAAACCTTCTTTATCGGCATCAAGTATCGCAACTAAAGAAACCTCGGGCAAGTCAAGCCCTTCTCTTAAAAGATTTATGCCTACAAGCACATCAAAGGTTCCAAGGCGTAAATCTCTTATTATTTCCATTCTCTCAATGGTTTCCACCTCGTGGTGCATATACTTTACTCGCACATTCATTTCTCGCAAAAACTCGGTTAAATCCTCTGCCATTTTTTTTGTGAGGGTTGTAACTAAAACTCTCTCATTTTTTTCGGTACGCTTATATATTTCCGAAAGTAAATCGTCTGTTTGTCCTTTTGTAGGACGTATTATTACCTCGGGGTCCAAAAGTCCTGTTGGGCGTATTACCTGCTCTATTATATCTGTTGATTGTTGTTTTTCGTAATCCGCAGGAGTTGCACTTACATATACTACCTGGTTTACCCTTTCTTCGAATTCGTCAAAGGTAAGAGGTCTGTTATCATAGGCAGACGGTAAGCGGAAGCCGTATTCTATAAGATTATCTTTCCTTGCTTTATCGCCACGGTACATTGCTCTGACTTGCGGAACTGTTACATGGCTTTCGTCTATCATTAAAAGATAATCGTCAGGAAAATAGTCCATAAGCGTATAGGGTGCACTACCTGCAGGCCTTCCGTTTATATATCGCGAATAGTTTTCTATCCCGCGGCAAAAGCCTATTTCCTGAAGCATTTCCATATCATAATTAGTACGGCTTACTATTCTCTGCATCTCAAGCAGTTTGTCCTGCTCTTTAAACTCGGCAGCCCTTATATCAAGCTCCTGCCTTATATTGCGTATAGCCGTTTGCAGTTTATCATTTGTTGTAACATAATGGGAAGCAGGATATATTGCAACATGGCTCCGGCTTACCAAAATTTCTCCCGTCAAAACATTTATTTCTGTTATTCTTTCAATTTCGTCGCCAAAAAATTCTATTCTTATTGCTTTATCGCCCGATGCTGCGGGAAAAACCTCAAGCACGTCGCCTCGTACACGGAATTTACCTCGGATAAAGTTTATATCGTTCCTTTCGTACTGGATTTCAACAAGCTCTTTTATAACCTCGTCTCTGTCTTTTTCCATCCCGGGGCGCAAGGATACCATCATATTTGCATAGTCATTCGGGTCGCCAAGGCTGTATATGCACGAAACGCTTGATACTACTATAACATCACGTCTTTCCAAAAGTGCTGAAGTTGCACTGTGGCGCAGTTTATCTATTTCGTCATTTATCTGTGCATCTTTTTCTATATAAGTATCGGTATGTGGAATATATGCTTCAGGCTGGTAATAATCATAGTAGGAAACAAAAAACTCTACGGCATTATTTGGAAAAAACTCTTTAAACTCGCTGCAAAGCTGTGCCGCCAAAGTTTTATTGTGTGCCAAAACAAGGGTAGGCTTATTAACCTTTGCAATGACATTTGCCATTGTAAAGGTTTTACCTGACCCCGTTACACCCAAAAGTGTTTGAGCCTTATTTCCTTTTAAAATACCATTTGCAAGCTTTTCGATAGCTTTTGGTTGGTCTCCCGTAGGTTTAAAATTTGATACTACCTGAAACATTTTTGTACCTGTTCTTCAAAAAAAGTTGAAAGATATTATTTTTTATGTTATACTGTTTTAAGAGCATTATACTCCTTTTACTATTATATATATAATACTTTGAATTTTCAAGAGTATTTTTAAAAAGAGGTTATTTTATGGCTGGTTATATTTTTTCCGATCCTACCGATGTTAAGCTTATTATTCTTTTTATTATAAAAAATTATAATAGACCTTTAGACAACGGTCAGATTACAGAAGTTTTTATGTCGCATAATTTTGTTGATTACTTTGCTATGCAGGAATATCTTGACGATATGGTCCAAAAAGAGCTTGTAAGAATAGATTTGGAAGACGGATACCGCAAATACAGTCTTACTGAGATAGGCGAATCTGCGATAGAAAATTTCAAAAACAACATACCTTTTTCGGTACGTGAAAGTATTCTTATGAGTATTAAGCGTTATCAGAAAAAACTGAAGCAGCAAACACAGATTGTAACAAACTGTGTACCCTTAAACGAGCTTGAATATGCTGCGGAATGTTCAATTCACGAAAACGGACTTCCTGTAATAAGTTTAAGCATAAATGCAGGCTCTCTTGAAATGGCAAATGCCGCCTGCAAAAAGTTCAGGGATAATCCTCAAAAAGCTTATTCCGAAATTATAAGAATATTGTTTTCAGAATAAAAAATGCCCTGGAAACAGGGCATTTTTTATATTAAAAGATTAGCAATATAAACAGTTATGCATGCACTTACTGCAACTGTTAAAAGTTTTTTATCAAAATACGAAAGCAATACCGCCACTATAAATCCGCAAAAGGCAGGTAGAACATTTTCTCCCCCTGCAGAATAAAAAATGTCGGGTATTGTCATAACACTTAACACCGCATAAGGTATGTAATGTAAAAAACTAATCCAGAAACGTGAAGTTATTTTTTTACGAAAAAGCACAAGCGGCAACATCCTTACAAGGTATGTTACAAGTGCCATTACCGCTATATAAATTAAAATTTTATTCATCTTTATTCTCCTTTAAAGGAATAAGCAAAGCTGCAAAGGCTGAAGCTATACACGCACAAAGTATAATAGAAAAGCCTGACGTAATAAATGAAAATATGGGAACAAATTTTACTGTGCAGCTTAATATTACTGAAATTATAACGGCAAGCAATATTCCCTTATCTTTTTTTGCGGCAGGAACAACTATTGCCACAAACATTCCGTATATTGCAATTCCGAGTGCTGCTGTAAGATTTTTAGAAAGTATACTTCCCGCTGCCGCTCCAAGTGCGGTTCCCATTGCCCAGCCTATATAGGGGATGGTTGCAAGACCGTACATATACGATGGGCTCAAAGCCTTTCCCTTTGATGCGGCTGTTGCAAAAATTTCGTCAGTAATAAAAAAAGAGGTTAAAAACTTATGCCCTGTTGAATAGGATGGCTCAAGTCTTTGAGTTAAAACTATGCTCATAAGAGCATATCTTATATTTATTATAAGCTGAGTTAAAATCATCTCTATCATTGCGCCCGATGCTGCAATGATGCCTATCCCTGCAACCTGTCCTGCAGATGTTAAGTTTGTCATGGATATTATTATTGCGTTCCATACCTGTATGCCGAGATTTACTGCCGTAATACCGAATCCAAAAGATACCGAAAGGTATCCGAGTCCTATTGGTACCCCGTCACGCAAACCCTCTATGTATGCATATTTTTTCATTATTGTTCCTTCTTTTACATTAAAATAACATTCATATTGTAACACAAACTTTTTGCTTTGACAAGAAAAAAAGTAAACCATAGAGATATTTAACCTTATAATGATTTGACAACTCCATTGTCATAAATTGGCTTTTAATCCACCCACAGGTGCAATTCGTGAGCCGTATGGCAATTCATTGAAAAAACGACTTGCCGAAACAAGTCGTTTTTTCTGGCACCCCCGACCGGAATCGAACCGATAACTAACCCTTAGGAGGGGTTTGTTATATCCATTTAACTACGGGGGCATTCTTATTAAAAATAAGAAATTCTCTTTTTATAAAAAAACATAATAAAAGAGCAAATACTCTTTTATTTCCGTTTTCTTTGCCCTCTTTTTGAATCAATGTTTCTTTTTATATCAAGCATACGCTCGTCACTTAATTTTTTAAACTTTTGCATTTTGTCTTCAAAAGATAAGCCGTTATCTTCATAAGATGACAAAACAACTTCCTCCGGTGGTGTTCCGGGTTTAAATGAATCGTTTGTAAATCTTCTTTTCAAAGGTCTCTTTGGCTCGGTTTGTTTTATTGACAAACTTATTTTGTCTTTTCCTTCAATATTTATTATTTTTACCTTTACTTTTTGACCTACCGTAAGAAAATCCTCAACCTTTTCAACATATCGTGAGGAAACCTCCGAAATGTGAACAAGACCTTTTTTTGAATCTTCAAGGTCAATAAATGCGCCAAATTTTGTTAATCCCGAAACTGTACCTTCTACAATTGCTCCTACTTCCAGCGGCATCTAAAAGAGCCCCTCCCTTAGCTTTTTCTTTGAATGTATTACTCCCCTGTTACGTCGATAAAGACCTTTTCATCAGGGCGAACTAACCCAAGCTTATCCCGTGCGATACGTTCTATTGACTCATCAGAACCGTAACTGTCTTTAGTATCGCGAAGTTCTGCCAGCTTTTCTTTGTTTTCTGTTACCTGGTTAGTTAAATCTGTTATTACTTTTTCATTTGAGCTTATTGCGGCTTGTTGTGAAATTATGCCGTACACAAAATAAAGTGCAAATATAAGTACTACTAAAAAGCCTATTTTAAAACGAGGTTTTTTATGTGTATTCTGATTTGACAATTTATCATCTCCCCCGCAAAACTCGAATTCTTTGTAAATATATAGTAATTATATACTATTTTTTATTATTTGTAAAGTAAAATTAATATAATTTTAAAAATTTTTTTATTCTGTTTATTTCTGTCCTAACCCCGGCTTTTACCCTGCGTAACGGCATAATTACAACAAAGAAGGGTTTTTTTAACCATATGGCTATTTTTATAAATGGTTTTATGATAAAACACACAATATTCAAAATTGTTTTTGCCAAAAATAATATGATTTTTACCATCAGACTGCTTATTGTTGCATTATATATAAGTGCTCCACCGGCAATCCCGGCAAAAATATACCATCTTATTTGTGCTCCGTTTATATAAAATATGAGCGTAAAAATGCCACACGATGAAACAAGCCAAAAAATAATATCCTGCCACGCTATTGCTGTTTTACTGCTTTTAACTTTTAATCTGAATGCGCGGAAAAAATCGAACAGAACCCCTAAAAAGGCTCCGCCGATTAGTGCCGTGCAAAATACAAAAATTTCGTTTTTCACTTAAACAGCCTGCTTAAAAATCCGCCTGCACCGCTTTGGATATTATCGGAATAAACCATAGAATCGATTCGTCCATCTATTATTACTTCTCCTGTATCGATAGAAAGCTTGTTTATATGCATTCCTTCTCCTTTTATTGTAAGCATTCCCATATCGGTATAAAGAGAAATGCTTTCTTCATCAAAGCTTTCTACGTCCTCAACTCCTGCAATGCTTAATTTTTTTCTGTTCTCCAATATAAGGTTGTGCAAGGTTTCGTTTTGTTTTGTAAATCTTTTTTCGTCTATCATTCTTAAAATCCTTTCTGCCTTACAAGGCACATTTTCGGGCACAAAAAAATCCCCTTACCAATATTTATTGGACAAGAGGAGTTTTTATGAAAACATTTTAAGATTTTTTATTTTATTATACCAAAAAAGGTTTTAATTCTTCAAATAAAGGTGAATCTTCTGTATGTATCTGAACTTCAATGGGATTTGCAAGGTCAAGACTGAAAATACCCATTATTGACTTCGCATCAACAATATATCTGCCCGATATAAGGTCAATATCAAAATCATACTTTGTTACAAGGTTTACAAACTGTTTAACATCATCAATTGAATTTAACATTATTTTAAAGCTTTTCATTATAATATCTCCTTTCTTTTATTGAAAAATTATATACTAATTTCCTTTATTTGTCAATATCAATTCCAAAAATATGCTACATTCATCATATCATCAAACAACATAATAAGGGCCGATTGTCTTTGCTGATACGAATCTGTTCTGTATGAATTATATACATTCATAAGCTCGTCTGTGCTTTGCGAATTCTGCATTGCATCAAACATAAGTTGTGCCGTTTCAAAAGCGTAATTCATATTTACAAGCGACCACCACAGTTCAAGTGCAGATTTATCAAAGCCGTAAGGCTCTTTATATTCTTTAAAGCTCTTAAATGTTTCTTCAAACACAGCTTTATCTTCTTTGAATTTATCTGCTACGGTTTTGCTATATTTCCCGCTTTGAACCATGGCAAGCATATCATTATGTGCTAAATCTGCTTTTGAAAGCTGCATAAGTACGGGATAAAATTTATCCTGGAAATATGCTATTTCATCATCAAAATATTCAATATCGGCACAAAAAACATTTGCAATACGTTTTTCTTCGTTAAATACTACATTGCCCACCAAATTTATATCGCGAAGCTTTACAGCAGTATATCCGCCTATATTATATGCATCGATTTTCTTACCGCCGAAATAAACTAAAATATCTGTACTGTAAACATCAAAAAGCTTTGTCCCCACAGGTATTGTTTGTATGGCAGGGATTTTTGGGGTACTCATTCTGCTGAAGTCACGATAAAAATCAACACGTTTTGCTTCAGCATCCCACAAAACGGTAAAGCCGTAATTTTCGAGGTCTCGTACCAAAACAACTGTGTTTCCGTCTATATTATACGTTGGTACCAGAAGATAATCTATATATGCTGTAATATCGGTTGACAAAACACTGCCTATTACATCGCCCACAGAAGCTTTTGCAGGTACGCAGGTTATTAAAAATGTTAAAATCAATATAAACGACAAAAGTTTTTTCATTGTTTTTTACCTTCCTTTTGTTCTTAAATATATTATACTCTTTTTTGCTTATTTTTGCAATAGCAAATTTAATAACACTGCTAATTATATCCATTTTTATAAATTATAGTCACTTTCCCAAAAAAACAAAAAACCGAACGGATTTTTCCGTTCGGTTTTTATCTATGTTACGCTTTAAGTCTGCGTTCAAGTTCTTCAAGATTTTCTTTGATTTCTTTGGGGAGTTTGTCGCCAAACTGTTCAAAGTATTCTTTCTGAAGAGCTACGTCTTCAAGCCATACTTCTCTGTCAACGCTCAAAAGTTCTTTCATAACTTCTTCGCTTACATCAAGGCCTTCTGTGTCAATGTTTTCGGGTAAGAAACCGATTTCGCTGTCATGTGCAGCTACTTTTCCTTCGCATCTGTCTAAAATCCAGAGCAATACTCTCATATTATCGCCAAAGCCGGGCCAGATGAATTCGCCGTTTTCGTTCTGTCTGAACCAGTTAACGTGGAAGATTTTAGGAGCTTTGTCTGCATCCATCTTTTCGCCCATTTCGAGCCAATGTGCAAAGTAGTCTGCCATATTGTAGCCTACGAAGGGCTTCATAGCCATGGGGTCACGTCTTACAACGCCAACCGCACCTGCTGCTGCAGCTGTAGTTTCAGATGCCATTGTAGCACCAATGTAAACGCCGTGTTCCCAATCTCTTGCCTGGTATACGAGGGGAGCTGTCTTTGCACGTCTGCCGCCGAATACGATTGCCGAAATCGGTACGCCTTCGCCGTTTTCAAATTCGCTTGAAATGCAGGGGCAGTTTACAGCGGGTGCTGTGAAACGTGAGTTAGGATGAGCGAGCTTACCTTCATAGGTTTTGCCGTTAACCTTCTTACCTGTCCATTCTATGCAGTTTTCGGGAGGATTCTTATCAAGACCTTCCCACCAAACTGTGTTATCATCAGCATTTATAGCAACGTTTGTGAAGATAGTATTCTTCTTTGTAGCCATAAGTGCGTTGTAGTTTGTTTTTTCGCTTGTGCCAGGTGCAACACCAAAGAAGCCTGCTTCGGGGTTTACGGCATAAAGTCTGCCATCAGCACCAACTCTGAGCCAAGCTATATCGTCGCCAACTGTCCAAACCTTGTAGCCCTGCTTTTTAAGATATTCGGGAGGAATAAGCATTGCAAGGTTTGTTTTACCGCAAGCTGAAGGGAATGCTGCTGCGATATATTTAACTTCGCCTTTGGGATTTTCAAGGCCTAAAATAAGCATATGTTCTGCCATCCAGCCTTCCTGCATACCAAGGTATGAAGCAATTCTCAAAGCAAAGCACTTTTTGCCTAAAAGTACGTTTCCGCCATATGCGGAGTTAATTGAGCAGATGTAGTTGTCCTGGGGGAACTGTACGATATATCTTTCTTCAGGATTTACATCTTTTTTAGCATGTAAGCACTTGATAAAGTCGCCTTCTGTTCCTAAAGCTTCAAGAACTTTATTGCCTATTCTTGTCATAATAGCCATATTAAGTACAACGTATATACTGTCGGTTAATTCAATACCGATTTTTGAGAATTTTGAACCAACAGGACCCATTGAATAAGGAATTACATACATTGTTCTGCCAGCCATTGAGCCTTTGTATAAAGCCCAAAGCTTTTCGTACATTTTAGCAGGTTCCATCCAGTTATTTGTGGGGCCTGCTTCTTCCTTTGTGGGTGTGCAGATAAATGTTCTGTCCTCAACACGTGCAACGTCATTTTCTGCTGTTCTGTGATAGTAGCAACCGGGAAGCTTTTCCTGATTGAGTTTTATTATTTCTCCTGATTCGCAAGCTTCTGCGCGGAGCTGTTCAAGCTGATCTTCTTCACCTGTAATCCATACTATATTTGCAGGAGTTACAAGTTCTTCCATTTCGGAAATCCATGCAAGTAATTTTTTGTTATCTGTCATATTTTTTCCTTCCTCTCTCTCTTCTTTAATCTAGGATATTTTGTGTAAAGGAGTATAAAATCTCCAATTTTTCCTCATTATACATTATATCACTTTATTTTTATTTTGCAATATTTTTTTGCTTTTTTTCGTAAAAATAATTTGCAAGCTTTGCAAATTCCGCACCAGAAAGTTTTTCTCCCCTTATCATACTGTCAAAACCGCATACTTCAAAAGCTTTTTCAATATCTTCTCTTGTCCCGAAAAGCCCTGCATTTTTAAGACCGTTTGAAAGAGTTTTTCTTCTTTGCGCAAAAGATGCTTTTATAACAGAAAAAAATGTTTTTTCGCAAAGAACTTCAAAAGGCGGCTCTTTTCTTATTTTAAGCTTTACAACAGACGAATCTACCTTTGGAGGAGGAGTAAATACACTGCTTGGTACAAAGCACACTCTTTCTACCTCGCAGTAATAATTTGCCGCAACGGTTATTGCACCGTAGTCTTTACTTCCCTCTTTTGCGGTAAGTCTGTCTGCAACTTCCTTTTGCATCATTACAACTATTTCGGAAAGGTTGGTTTTTTCTTCCAAAAGCTTCATTATTATTGGCGTGGTTATATAATAAGGCAGATTTGCCGCAACACTTACACTCATACCTTCAAACTTTTCGGCTATAAGCTTATTTATATCAATTTTCATAATATCATCATTTATTATCTCGATATTATCAAAGCCTGCCAATGTTTCGCCAAGCACAGGCATTAAAGTATCGTCAATCTCAACCGCTACCACCTTTTTTGCCCTGCTTGCCAAAACCGCTGTAAGCGCCCCTATTCCGGGACCTATTTCTATAATTCCTTCGCTGTCTGTTGCCTCTGCAATGTCGTACAAAACTCCTTCGTCATTTATAAAATTCTGACCAAAGGCTTTCTTTAAATGAAACCCGTACTTATCGCAAAGATATTTAATTGTGCTTCTTTCTGTAAGAGAGTACATATTTTTCTCCTTTTGTTATGCAAATTTATTTATTATTTCACAGTCAATTTTTTCGCTTGAATATACATATGATATATATCCCGGAAAATTAACTTCGCTAAAATATCCGCTGGAACTTAAAGTATATGCCTCTTTTATTTTTTCCATCCCCTGCCCTGTATATTTTACAAAGGCTTCTTTTTTTACCCACAGTTTTAAAAATTCTTCATCCGATTTTTCTGCAAGTTCCCTTTCTTTTTCCGAAAAGAACTTTTTTGCTATGTTTTCTTTTTGTGTGATTTTTCTGTCTTTCTTTTCTGCATCTATACCAAAAGGAGTTTTGCAAACTCCTATCATAACAAGATCTCCGGTATGTGTTACACCTATATGAATATCGGCATTTTTTATATAAGGCTTGCCTTTTTCAGTTCTTGAAACCGTGATTTTGCAGCCTGTTATATTATGCTCTTTAAAATATTCCTCAACGCTTTTCACTATAAGTTGGTTTGTTTGTTCTTTACTTTGCACCTTTGTATTATAACAAAATATCTGCATAAAATTACCTCTTTTGTTGAACCTTGTTTGATAAAATGGCTATCATAAAGACCGTATAATCTAGATGCCAAACAAAACTACTCTGATTTAAACTCGCTTTTATATTCTCGTGTTATAAGATTAATGCTTACATCTAGTATGCCATCGCAAGGTTCGTCGGGGCTATTTAGAGAAAAGTCAGAAGACTTATATACCCTTTCATAGTTTAAAACTGAACCCCAATCAGAAAGTGTTATATTTTCAATAGGCGGCGTATTTCCACTCATCTTTTCTAAAACAGGTGCGCCATCTACAAGAGGATATACACTTCCGTCATTTGCGATTAGCACAAGATAATACCTTGCACCACTCGCATTAAATTTACGTTTTAAATATACGACAGTTCCATATTCATTATCGACAACCGTGCCGATATACTCTGTATCAGCTTTTATAAGACTTTCTATCGTTTCTTCTTTTGACTGAGATTTCTTTTTGTATTGTGCCAAATGGTTTTGTTCTTCCCATTCACGAATTTTATAAAGTCTTAAAAATGTTGCAATTGCTTGCTCTTTTGTATAGTAATCCTGCGGAGCAAATTGCGCGTTTGAAATTCCTTTCATTACATTATAAGAAACACAAAATTCAATACCACTTACTGCCCACTCTGATATTTTATCACTATCATCAAATATAACTTGCCTCATTTGATTTTGACCCGTGCTATATAGCCAATATGTACGCTGGAGCATCGTAGCCGCTTGTTCTCTGGTAATTTGCGATATGGGGTCAAACAAATTATTTCCTACTCCCTTTATAATCCCCATTCGTGCTGCCAACAAGACATATCTATTATCAGAATCATCAAACTTATTTCGTGGGGCAGAATACTTTTCCGCCTGGCTCTCTAACTGTTCAAAGGAAAGGGAAAGATTTTTCATTACAAAGCTTACTGTTAAATATGCAAATTCTTCTCTTGTAATGTTTTGAGTATAATTGTTTTGAAGTTCCGCGGGTACGAATCCGATATCTATAGCTTCAACAATTTCAGTTTTTGCCCAATCAGAGACCTCGTTTTCTGTTGCGCACACATTAAAACTGAATAATAAACACAGCGTTAAGCACATATAAAATATTTTCTTCATTCCCTTTATCTCCTTTCGCTAATATTCGACATTTCCTTATTGCGAGGCATAAGGTTTAGATGCACTTTATTTTCTCTTACATTTCCCGATTAAATATTCTACCAAGCATTCAATCCCGGTCAAACACGCTATGTATATAATACCAATCATAATTTCTGTCGTAACAACCATTTCGCCAGTGGTATCCCAATATACATATTTGAAATACAACTGACCAGTGGTAAATATACCTATTATAGCAAACG
>JAZNQL010000014.1:0-15979 GCA_045590155.1 Clostridia bacterium
GCGGTCTGGACTTTTTTTACATCCCCTTTTTAAAAATTTATTTTGTTAAATACTCAAAAACTTCTAAAGCTTTTTGCTCTATAATCTCTATATTTTCTTTCTTATCGTCGGTATAAGTATGCTCACGAAGAGCAATGTAAAGATTTTCTGTGTTCATAAACCCGAGAGAAGAAAGCTTTTCGAAATTAGTTATAGGAACTGCAATAGCCTTACCATCACTGTCTTTTGGTACATATTCAGGGTCTTCAGTGTTAACTTCTCTCACTATTGCACCATTAAGCTTATCATCGGGCAAAATATCCTCAAGAGGTTTTAAAAATAAACTGTTTTCGATTATAAACTTCTTTTCGGCAATATATACACGCACGTCCCCTGCAAAAAAACTCACACCTATATCGCTTTGATTTGCTACTGTTAAATCATAAGTAAATATGCTGGGCGGGGTATATACCGAAATCTCGTAATTTACAGATACCTTTCCGTCTCCGTTTATATCTCCTACAATTTTTGAAATGTCCTCTTTTACAGGGCTGAAAAAGGTGTCATCTGCATATCTTTCGCCTATATATCCTATTGAAAAATCATGCTTTTCTTTAAAAAAGTAATCCATAGTCATTGTAACTATGGCTATAATTATAAATAGTGTTATAAGTATAGGCCATTTATAGTGGTACCATATATTTTCGATTTTTGCTTTAAAAGTCATTTCATCTTTTCCTTTTATCTTTTTTATTCAGTATACTTCATTTATTATTTACAGTCAAGCTATTTTATACTAATTATAATATTACACCTTTCTTTTACCCGCATTTTTTCAAAATAAACCTTTTCAAGAGGTATCCATTCAGAAAAAAAACGTTGTGCCATTTTTGGATTTCTCTTTAAAATACGCTCTTTTTGTTTTTGGGGGTCAATATCCAAAAAAACCGACAGATTATAAAACCTTTCAAGCTCGGGATGCATACTGTATGCTCCCTCTATAACATTAAAATTTGAAGATGGCACCGTAACAGCTGGCATAAGCGAAAAATCAGAACAATCAAATTTTTGATACGTTACCTCTTTATTTTCACTTATCGGAAGCAATATTTCTTCCATAAAACGTTCTCTGTCCATATTCCCACCAGGGGTCTTGAATCGTTCTTTTGTTCTTTGATGTGGTTGTAAAAAGAAATCGTCGGTATGAAAAACTGTGCATCCGTAAATTTTTTTTAGAAGTTCTCCCAACGTACTTTTTCCGCTTGCACTTCCCCCTTCTATTGCCAAAGTTACTTTTCCTTTGCAAAGCATATAATCAATTTTAATAAAAAGGGGCAAAAAAAGTTCATATTCCTTTTTGAGTTCGTTTATTTCCATTTTTATAGTCCTATTTTAATTTTTGTTTATCAAGCAACATAACTATTACAGGTACAAGTATTATCTGAAGTATTATACCGGGGATGGCATTTGTAACTGCCCCTGCCATAAATGCTGAGAAGCCAAAGCTTTCGCCAATGATACCCATACAAACAGACATTGCTACGCCCCATACTATTCTGCCAAGAATCATAGAAATTAAAAGCGAGCAATATATATACCCTTTTTTGTTTGGAAATACCTTATGTAAAATACCTGCCGAAAGTCCGTATATTGCCATTTCAAATGCCATACACAAAGCCTTTGGGAACATTGGTGGCATACCGAGTGCCACACTGCGGAGAATTGGCGATATAAAACCTACCGCAAGTCCCCAGACAGGTCCGCATATAAATCCGCAAAGAAGTACTGGGATATGCATCGGGCAAAGCATTGCTCCTATTTGCTGAATCTGCCCCGTCAAAAAGGGAAGTACATATGCAATTGCCAAAAACATTGCCGAAAAAATCATTTTTTTTGTAGTTGTATTGGTGTTCATAATATTTCCCTTTCAAAAATATTACAGACTTCTACGCCCTTTTTTTCGGCATAAAGTACTGTGTTTTTTGTTCCGCCTTTTTCACCCGTATATGCGGCTATTACTCTTTGAGAGTTATCTACCATATAACGGTTTCTTATATGAAAACAGCTTTTCGAATAGCCTTCGCAAATAAATTTAACCTCGTCCGCCCTGTTAAGTATACTTTTATATTGTTCTCTAAAAGCACACGACCAAGATTTTTCAAACCCTTCAAAGGGAGACGCACATATAAGACAGATTTCACTGTTAGTCTTTTTTTGTTCAAGAACAAGCTCTGCACACCACATATCTACCCCTCGTGCCATACCCGAGATAAAGGTTGTAAATCCGTCATCTATTGCTTTTTTTATGGCAAGACTCAATTTTTCTATAATTTCATTTTCGGATATTTTAAGTTTTTCGGGTCTGTGACCTGTAAAACAACAGGTTTTTAGTATGTCGTTCATATTTTTCTCCGTTGTCAAAAAGACGCAAAGATGCCTTTGCGTCTTTTTTATTTTGTTTTTAAAACAATCCTGTTATCTTTCCGTTCTCGTCAACATCAATATTTTCCGCTGCAGGAACTTTGGGCAATCCCGGCATTGTTAAAATATCGCCTGTTAAAACAACTATAAAGCCTGCACCTGCCGAAATTTTTACATTTTTGACTGTAACTGTAAAGTTTTCGGGTGCACCGAGTTTTGTTGCATCGTCAGAGAAACTGTACTGTGTTTTTGCAATGCAAACAGGAACTTTATCAAAGCCGAGTGCCGTAAGCTGTTGAATTTGTTTTTTAGCGTTTGGCATAATTGTTATACCGTCGCCGCCGTAAACCTTTTTAACAATGGCTTCAATTTTTTCTTCAATAGAGCAGTCTAAATCGTATGAGAAAGTAAAGTTGCCCTGTTCTTCTTCGCAAAGGCGTACAACCTCTCGTGCAAGCTCTTCTCCACCGCGTCCGCCGTCAGCCCATACGGTTGAAAGAACTGTGTTTACGCCGAGTTCTCTGCACTTTTTAATAATAAAGTCAATTTCGTTATCTGTATCTGTCGGGAAACGGTTTACTGCTACTACACATGGAAGCTTATATACATTCTTAATGTTTGAAACATGTCTTAAAAGGTTTGGAATTCCCTTTTCAAGAGCCTTCAAATCTTCTGTTGCAAGCTCTGTTTTTGCAAGACCGCCGTGCATCTTAAGTGCTCTTACCGTTGCAACAACTACAACTGCGTCGGGTGTGAGATTTGCCATACGACATTTAATGTCAAGGAACTTTTCTGCTCCAAGGTCTGCACCAAATCCTGCTTCTGTTACTGTGTAGTCACCCATTTTAAGTGCCATTTTTGTTGCCATTACAGAGTTACAACCGTGTGCTATGTTTGCAAAGGGTCCGCCGTGAACAAAGGCAGGAGTTCCTTCCAGAGTTTGCACAAGGTTAGGCTTTAAAGCATCTTTCAAAAGAGCAGTCATAGCGCCTACCGCTTTTAAATCTCCCGCTGTTACGGGCTTATCGTCATAGGTATAGCCTACAATTATTTTGGAAAGTCTTTCTTTTAAGTCGGTAATAGAATTTGCAAGGCAAAATACAGCCATAATTTCACTTGCAACGGTAATGTCAAATCCGTCTTCTCTCGGAACACCGTTCGCTTTTCCGCCCATACCGTCAACTAAAAATCTGAGCTGACGGTCGTTCATATCAACACATCTTTTCCATGTGATTCTACGAACATCTATCCCGAGTGCATTTCCCTGCTGGATGTGGTTATCAAGCATTGCTGCAAGAAGGTTGTTAGCTGCACCTATTGCGTGGAAGTCACCCGTAAAATGAAGGTTAATATCCTCCATAGGTACTACCTGTGCATAGCCACCGCCTGCCGCTCCGCCCTTTACACCGAATACAGGTCCGAGGGAGGGTTCACGAAGCGCTACTGTTACGTCTTTTCCTATTCTTCTTAATCCGTCGGCAAGACCTATTGTTGTGGTTGTTTTACCTTCTCCTGCGGGGGTTGGGGTAATTGCTGTTACCAAAACAAGCTTACCGTCTTTTTTCTCAGTTTCGGAAAGAAGAGATAAATCTATTTTTGCCTTATAGTTTCCGTACTGTTCAATGTACTTTTCGTCAACATGAGCTGTTTTTGCAATTTCTTTTATATGTTTCATTTCGCACTGCTGTGCAATTTCAATATCTGATAAATATGACATTTTATTTACCTCACTTAAAATATTTTACTGCAGCCTTAAACATTTGTATATCATAATTGCCCGGAACGTTTTTATAAAGACCTTCGCCTATACGTTCGCTGTGACCCATTTTACCGAATACTCTGCCGTCGGGCGAAGTGATACCTTCTATTGCATACATAGAACCGTTGGGATTAAAGTGTACTTCGTTTGTAGGTTGTGCGTTAAAATCAACATACTGTGTTGCTATTTGTCCGTTTTTACCAAGTTCTTTTATAATGTCATCACTTGCTAAAAATCTTCCTTCACCGTGAGAAATCGGTACATTATATACATCGCCTACATTTGTAAGTGCAAGCCAGGGAGATTTGTTTGAAACAATTTTTGTCTGCACTATTTTGGACTGATGGCGTCCTATTGTATTAAATGTAAGTGTGGGACAGTTTTCATCTGTGTCGATAATTTTGCCGTATGGCACAAGACCAAGCTTTATAAGTGCCTGGAAGCCATTACATATACCGCACATAAGTCCATCACGATTTTCTAAAAGGTTTGTTACCGCTTCTTTTACTGCCCCATTGCGGAAGAAGGCTGTTATAAATTTACCGCTACCGTCAGGCTCGTCGCCGCCCGAAAAACCGCCGGGTATAAATATAACCTGTGAAGATTCAACCTTCTTTGCAAATTCTTCAACACTTCTTTGAATACCTGCGGCTGAAAGATTATTTATAACCATTATTTCTGCTTCGGCGCCTGCATCCATAACAGCTTTTGCACTGTCAAACTCGCAGTTTGTGCCGGGGAATGCAGGTATTAAAACTTTAGGCTTTGCTGTTTTAATTGAAGGTACAGGATATGTTGTTGCGTTATAGTCAAAATCAGCCAAAGCAGTTTCTGCTTTTTTAATGTTGCAGCTATATACACTTTCAAGCTTATCTTCGTACTGTGCAGAAAGCTCTGCAATAGAAATCTTTTCCTCATTAAAAGAAATTTCCTGTTCATCTGTAACATAGCCTATTACATCATCCTGGTTATCATAATCTGTAACTTCAACTATAAATGATGCATAGTTGTAATCAAAAATATCTGTCAAAGATAATTTATTGTTAAACTTAAAGCCCAAGGAATTACCTATACACATTTTGTATATAGCTTCTGCAATACCGCCGATACAGGGAGTGTAACAGGATACTGCTTTTCCGCTTCTTACAAGCTTTGTAACCTTATCAAATACCTTGATTAAGGATTCTGCTTTAGGCAGACCGTCTTTATCATAATCCGCCTTTAATAAAACAACCTTGTTGCCGCTTTTCTTAAATTCGGGCGAAATAATGTTTTTAATTTTTTCGGTTGTAACAGCAAATGAAACAAGTGTAGGTGGAACATCGATATTTTCAAACGAGCCACTCATTGAGTCTTTACCGCCAATCGAGCCTATCGAAAGTTCCATCTGTGCTCTGAATGCACCTATAAGTGCAGCCAAAGGTTTACCCCAGCGTTTTCCGTCTTTTCCGGGTTTTTCAAAGTATTCCTGGAAAGTAAGATATACGTCGGAAAATTCTGCACCGCATGCTACAAGCTTACACACAGATTCAACTACTGCCAAATATGCACCGTGGTAGGGGCTTTTTTCGGATATGAATGGATTATAACCCCAGCTCATAAGCGAGCAATCGTCGGTATGCTTTTTCTCAACCGAAATTTTTTGTACCATTGCCTGTATAGGTGTAAGCTGATTTTTACCGCCAAATGGCATTAAAACTGTGCCCGCACCTATGCTTGAGTCAAATCTTTCGGAAAGGCCTCGCTTTGAGCAGATATTAAGGTCTGCTACAAGATTTTTATAATTTTCCGAAAATCCGCCTTCTATCTTTTTATCAAAGTTTTCGGGTTTTGCAACCTCTATGTCGATATGCTTATCTGCACCGTTTGAATTTAAGAATTCTCGGCTTATATCAACAATCTTCTGTCCGTTCCATTCCATTACAAGTCTTGGTTCTGCCTGTACGGTAGCAACGGGTACTGCCTGAAGGTTTTCTTTTTCAGCAAGTGCCAAAAATGCGTTAACATTTTCTTTTTCTATAACTACTGCCATACGCTCCTGCGATTCACTTATTGCAAGTTCTGTGCCGTCAAGACCTTCGTATTTTTTTGGAACTGCGTTTAAATCAATATAAAGTCCGTCTGCAAGTTCTCCTATTGCAACTGATACACCGCCTGCACCAAAGTCGTTACAGCGTTTTATCATTCTGCATGCATCGCCGTTTCTGAAAAGACGTTGCAGTTTTCTTTCTTCAGGAGCATTACCTTTTTGTACTTCCGCTCCGCATTCTTCAACTGAATTTAAGTTATGTGCTTTTGATGAGCCTGTTGCACCGCCAATACCGTCACGACCGGTTGATCCGCCAAGCAATATTACAACATCGCCAGGGGCAGGAACTTCTCTTCTTACATTTTCGGCGGGAGCTGCTGCTATAACAGCACCTATTTCCATACGCTTTGCAGCGTAGCCGGGATGATAAATTTCATCTACAATACCGGTTGCAAGACCTATCTGGTTACCGTATGAAGAATAACCTGCCGCTGCTGTTGTTACAATTTTTCTCTGGGGAAGTTTACCCTTTATTGTTTCGCCAACAGGTTTTAACGGGTCTGCAGCACCTGTAATACGCATAGCGCCATATACATAAGAACGACCTGACAGGGGGTCTCTTATTGCTCCGCCTATACAAGTTGCCGCACCGCCAAAGGGTTCAATTTCTGTTGGGTGGTTATGTGTTTCGTTTTTGAAGAGTAAAAGCCAAGGTTCAGTTTTTCCGTCAACATCAATATTAACTTTTACTGTGCAGGCATTTATTTCTTCCGATTCGTCCATTTTATCAAGTTTGCCGTTTGCTTTTAAATGTTTAACCGCAAGTGTTGCAATATCCATAAGGCAAACAGGCTTTGTTCTTCCCAAAGCTTCTCTTGTTTTTATGTACTCGTTATATGAAGACTGTAAAAGCTCGTCTTCAAACTTTACACTGTCGATAACTGTTAAAAATGTTGTGTGTCTGCAATGGTCCGACCAGTATGTGTCTATCATACGTATTTCAGTTATGGTTGGGTCACGCTTTTCAGACACAAAATAGTTCTGGCAGAACTTAATATCGTCTTTATCCATTGCAAGAGAGTATTCCGAAACAAACTTTTCAAGCTCTTCATCCGAAAGCTTTGTAAATCCGTCCAAAGTTTTTACCGTTGTTGGGATTTCGTATTTCATTTTTATGGTTTCGGGTTTTTCAAGTGTAGCTTCTCTTGCCTCAACAGGGTTTATTACATATTTCTTTATTTCATCAATGCTTTGTTGTGTAAGGTTTCCGTATAAAACATACACCTTTGCAGACCTTACTAAAGGTCTTTCTCCCTGCGAAATAATCTGTATACACTGTGCGGCTGAATCTGCACGCTGGTCAAACTGACCCGGCAGATATTCAACTGCAAAAACTGTTGCATTTTCAGTATCAATTTCTTCTGATGCAATGTCAAGCTGCGGTTCTGAAAAAACTGTGTTTTTTGCATATTCAAAAAGCTCTCCCGATATGTTTTCCGCATCATAACGGTTTATTATGCGGATATCGGTAAGTTCTTTTATACCAAGAAATGAGTGAATATCAGAAAGTAAAGCTTTTGCTTCGTGTGCAAGGCTTTTTTTCTTTTCTACAAAAACTCTGTATACCATTACTTTCCTCCGTTCGCTTTTAAGGCTCTTTGTCCTATATCGTTTCTGTAATAAGCATTGTCAAACTTTATTTGCTCAACAAGCTTATAGGCTCCGCAAATTGCATTTTCAAGTGAATCTGCAATTTCTGTTGCTCCTAAAACTCTTCCTCCGTTTGTTAAAAGCTTTCCTTCGCTTTTTTTAGCACCTGCAACATAAACTTTGTTTGCAATACTTTCGGGGATATCCATTTCAAAGCCTTTTTCGTATTTTTCGGGATAGCCTTTTGATGCCATTATTACACAGCAAGCGTGTTTGTCACAAAATTCTACGTTTATATCCGATAATGTTTCGTTTGTAACTGCCTGCATAACAGTTAAAAGGTCTGTTTCTAAAAGAGGTAATACAACCTGTGTTTCAGGGTCCCCGAAACGGCAGTTATATTCTATAACCTTGGGTCCTTTTTCTGTAAGCATAAGACCAAAGTACAAACAACCTTTAAAGGTTCTTCCTTCGCTGTTCATAGCGTTCATTGTAGGAATAAATATTTTTTCCATACATTCTTTTGCAATTTCTTCTGTGTAATAGGGGTTTGGTGCAACAGTACCCATACCGCCTGTATTAAGACCTGTATCGTTATCCCCTGCGCGTTTATGGTCCATAGAGGAAATCATGGGAACTACTATTTTGCCGTCGGTAAACGAAAGAACCGAAACCTCAGGTCCTTCTAAAAATTCTTCTATAACAATGCGGTCGCCACTTTTGCCGAACTGCTTGTCCTGCATTATGGATTTTATTCCGTCTTTTGCTTCTTCTTTGGTGTTTGCTATAATAACACCTTTGCCAAGTGCCAAGCCATCAGCCTTTATAACTGTTGGGATGGGAGCTGTTTCGATATATTCGAGTGCTTCTTCCGCATTGTCGAACACGCGATACTCTGCTGTAGGTATATTATATTTCTGCATAAGATTTTTCGAAAAAACCTTACTGCCTTCAATAATAGCTGCGTTTGCGCGGGGTCCAAAGCAGGGAATATTTTTTTCTTCAAGCTTGTCTACTAAGCCAAGTACAAGCGGGTCATCGGGTGCTACTATTGCGTAATCTATGTTATTTTTAACTGCAAATTCTGCTATAGCATCTATATCTGTTGCTGCAATATCCACACATTCAGCGTCGGCAGCTATGCCACCGTTGCCGGGAAGTGCGAAAATTTTAGTTACATCTTTATTTTCTTTTATTTTTTTAATGATGGCATGCTCTCTTCCGCCGCCACCAACTACCATTATTTTCATATCTGTTCCTCCCCGAATCAATGATGGAAAAGTCTCATCCCTGTAAATGCCATTGACATTCCGTACTTATCGCAACATTCAATTACTGCATCGTCTCTTATTGAACCGCCGGGCTCAGCAATATATTTTACGCCGCTCTTTTTAGCTCTTTCAATATTATCGCTGAAGGGGAAGAATGCATCTGAACCAAGTGCAACATCATCGATAGTGTCAAGATATTCTCTCGCTTCTTTATCTGTTAAAGGTTCGGGCTTTTCGGTAAAGTATTTTTGCCAGTTACCGTCTGCACAAACATCTTCTTCGTTTTTGTTTATATAGCCGTCAATTACGTTATCTCTGTCGGGTCTTCCCAAAGTGTCTTTAAAAGGAAGGTTTAATACCTTATCGTGCTGACGTAAGAACCAGGTATCTGCCTTTGTGCCGGCAAGTCGTGTGCAATGAATTCTTGACTGCTGGCCTGCGCCAACACCGATAGCCTGTCCGTCATAAGCAAAGCAAACAGAATTTGACTGTGTATATTTTAAGGTTATAAGAGCTATTATTAAATCTCTTACTGCACTTTCGGGCATATTCTTGTTTTGTGTAACAATATTTGATAAAAGCTCTTTGTTGATTTCAAAATTATTTCTGCCCTGTTCGAAGGTAATACCGAAAACCTGTTTCTGTTCTATTTCTTCAGGAACAAAATCAGGGTCGATTTTTACTATATTATATCCGCCTTTTCTCTTGGATTTTAAGATTTCCAAAGCTTTCGGCTCGTAGCCTGGAGCTATAATACCGTCGGATACTTCGTTTTTAATCAGTAAAGCTGTAGGAACATCACATACATCGGAAAGCGCTACCCAATCGCCAAACGAGCACATTCTGTCAGTTCCTCTTGCTCTTGCATAAGCCCATGCTAAGGGAGATTCATCAAATCCTTCTATATCGCTTACAAAACAAGCCTTTTTAAGCTTTTCGGGAAGCTTTATACCTACTGCTGCCGAAGTGGGGCTTACATGTTTAAAGGATGTTACTGCGGGCAAGCCGAGTGCTTCTTTAAGCTCTCGTACAAGCTGCCAGCTGTTGAAAGCATCAAGAAAGTTTATATATCCTGGTCTGCCGTTTAAAATTTCTATAGGAAGGTCGCTTCCGTCCTTCATAAATATTTTTGAGGGCTTTTGATTGGGGTTGCAGCCATATTTTAATTCAAATTCTTTCACAGCAAAATCCTCCTTATTTATTCTTGTTTATCATTTTGTTCAAAACTTTGCCTGTTTTAAGATTTGTATATCTTACATAAAGTGAAATTTTGTTATCGTTATCAAGTGCGTTCCAAAGCTTGTCTGCAAACTCATTGATATCATTTAACATAGCTACTCTTTCAGGCTCGCCCTGGAAGGTGGGAATGGGATTTCCGTCACATACATAGGTATGGATAAAGTGTCCGAGTCCTGCTTTTGAAGGGTAGGAATATGCATATCTTGCGCAGTCGCTTCCTTCTTCGTCAAGACTTTTTAAAATGCTCATTTTATATGTGAAGTCAGAATCTGCAAAGCTTATCATACCGCTGATACGGGGTGTGAAGTTTGGTGCATCAGGCTCAAACTCGCGGCTTTCAAGGGCTTCTTCAAAGGTTTTTCCCTGCTTCAAACCGTCGTAAATTGTATCAGTTTGATCGCCGTTTGTCACAATAAGTTTGTTTTCATGTTCTCTTATTGCAGCATATATTATAAGACTTGGGTCTTCTACCTTTGATGCATCAAAAGGCTCTGTAAAAACGGCATTTTCTTTTTCGGTAAATATACGATTACGGCTGTTTTGGCTTCTGCCCATAATAAAATATGCTGCACAAGCATTTTCACCGTCCGGAGTTTTTCCTATTACTATGCCTCTTCCAACATAAGAGTTTCCTTCGATAAGCTCTGCTATATCATTTATCTTATAAATATCCATTATTAAATTCCTTTCACATATTTATTTGGGAACATATTTTTTCAACTGCTTTAGGAAGTATTTGCCATTCTGCAAGACGCATTACTCGTTTTTGCAAGCTTTCGGGAGTATCATCTTCCCTTATATTAACAGCTTTTTGCATTATGATTTCGCCGCCATCGGGAATTTCGTTTACAAAATGTACTGTTGCTCCTGTTACCTTTACTCCTTTTTCAAGTGCTGCCTCGTGCACGCGAAGCCCATAAAAGCCCTGACCGCAAAAAGAAGGGATAAGCGAAGGATGAACATTTATTATTCTACCTTCATAATGCTTTGTAAACTTTTTGCTTAAAATGCTCATGAAGCCTGCTAAAACTATTAAGTCTATTTTTTCGTTATCTAAAATATCAATTATTTTTTCTTCGAATTCGGCTTGATCGGCACATTGCTTTTTTAAAACAATACTTGTTTTAATATTTGCTTTTTTTGCTCTTTCAAGAGCGTAAGCATTTGCATTGTTTGAGATAACAAGACTTATTTTTCCACTTTTGATTATTCCTTTTTTTTGTGAGTTAATCAAAGCCTGCAGGTTTGTGCCTCCGCCAGATACTAAAACAGCTATTTTTGCAGTTTTCATAAAATCACCTTTTCTTCGGATTTTATAATTTCGCCTATAATATAAGCATCTTCGCCTGCATTCTTTAATATATCGAGTGCTTTGTCTGCATCTTCTTTAGGTACTATGATGCTCATACCTACACCCATATTGAAGGTGTTGAACATATCTCTTTCGCTTATATTGCCCTTTTTTGCTATAAGGTCGAATATAGGAAGAATACGTACCTTTGATTTGTCGATTTTAGCACCCAAACCTTCGGGAATACTGCGGGGAATATTCTCGTAAAAACCGCCGCCTGTTATATGGGAAATGCCGTGTACTTCTACTTCTTTTAAAAGTGCAAGTACGGGTTTTACATAAATTTTTGTAGGTGTAAGAAGTGTTTCTCCTATTGATTTTCCTGCAAGTTCTGCTACGGGTGTTTTTATATCTGCATTTTCAACATCAAAAACTTTTCTTACAAGTGAAAATCCGTTTGAGTGAACACCGCTTGAAGGAAGGGCTATTATAACATCGCCTTCCTGCATCTTTTTATTGTCAATAATTTTTGCTTTATCAACAATACCTGTGCAATAGCCTGCAAGGTCATATTCATCTTCGGGATAAAAGCCAGGCATTTCGGCTGTTTCGCCGCCAATAAGTGCTGCACCTGACTGAACACATCCTTCACATACGCCTTTTACAATGTCGGCTATTCTTTCAGGAACGTTTTTTCCGCAAGCGATATAATCAAGGAAGATTAAAGGCTTTGCACCGCTGCAAATAATATCGTTAACACACATTGCAACACAGTCGATACCTACTGTATCGTGCTTGTCCATTAAAAACGCAAGCTTTAATTTTGTGCCTACTCCGTCTGTTCCGCTAACCAGAACGGGTTTTGAAATGTTTTCAACATCAAGTTCAAAAAGACCGCCAAAACCGCCAACATCGGAACAAACTCCTTCTGTTACGGTTTTTGCTATATGCTGTTTCATAAGTTCAACAGCTTTGTAACCTGCTGTTATATCAACGCCGGCAGCTGCGTATGCATCTGATTTGGAAGTTGTATTCATAATTTATTCCTTTCCGTTCCAGCAATAGGTGCAAAGATTGCATTTATCAAGTCCTATTGCTTCAATTATACCTTCAAGCGACTGGAATTCAAGTGAGGCAAGATGTAATTCCTTACATATTGCATCTCTTAATTTTTTGCCGCGTTCTGTTGTTGAGTTACTGTATTCTTCTATGTGGTTTAATCCTTCTTCTCCTTCAAGCTCTAAAATGATACGTCTTGCAATAAGTTCCATATCATTTGTAGCACGAGAGAAGTTCAAATATTTACATCCGTACATTATGGGCGGGCACGCCGAACGCATATGTACTGATTTAGCTCCATGGTCGTATAAAAATTCTACCGTTTCACGAAGCTGTGTTCCCCTTACTATGGAATCATCAACAAACAAAAGATTTTTATCTTTTATAAGGTCATGTACGGGAATCTGTTTCATTTTAGCAACTCTTTTTCTTTCGTTTTGAGTTGCAGGGGTAAAGCTTCTTGCCCAGGTGGGTGTGTATTTTATAAATGCTCTTGCAAAAGGTATTCCGCTTTCGTTTGAATAGCCTATTGCGTGGGGAGTGCCCGAATCGGGAACGCCTCCTACATAATCAACTCCTGCAGAGTTATCGAGTTCTTTGTCATTCCTCGCCATTATGTGCCCATTACGGTAACGCATCATTTCAACGTTTACCCCTTCGTACTCGCTTGTAGGATACCCGAAGTAACTCCATAGAAAAGAGCATATACACATTTTTTCGCCAGGGGGAGAAAGTTGTGTTAAGCTTTCGGGTGTGATTTCAACTATCTCGCCGGGGCCGAGCTCGCATTCGTCTTCAAATCCCAGCTTTCTATAAGCAAAGTTTTCAAACGATACGGCATACCCGTCTTCATTTTTACCGATTGCGATGGGAAGTCTTCCCACTTTGTCTCGGGCGGCAATGATTGCTCCGTTATCTTTTAATATAAGAATCGAAGCCGAACCGTCAATACTGTCTTGAGCATACTTTATACCTTCAACAAAATTGCTTTTTTGATTTATTAAGGCTGCAAGCAACTCAACGGAGTTTACCTTACCTCCTGTCATTGCATCGAAGTGTCCGCCGTTTGTTCTTATACATTTTTGAATCAGCTCGTCGGAATTGTTTATTCTGCCTATCATGCTGATGGCATAAGTTCCAAAGTGCGACCTTATAAGCATAGGCTGCGGGTCTGTATCGCTTATACAGCCTATTGCAGAAGTCCCCTGCATTTCTTCAAGAACATGCTCAAACTTTGTTCGAAACGGTGAGTTCTCTATATTATGTATTTTTCTTTGTAATCCTATTTCTTTATCGTATGCCGCAAGTCCGCCTCTTCTCGTTCCTAAATGCGAATGGTAATCTGTTCCGAAGAATACGTCTATAAGGCATTCGTTTTTTGAGGAAATCCCAAAAAATCCTCCCATGTTTTTTCCCCTTTCTTAATGTCGTTAAAATTTTTTATGCAAAGAAAAGTTTAGAAAGAGTCATAGGATCGATATATTCGCCGTCCTTATACACACGCATATTGCCTGATGCAATTTCGTCTATTAACATAACCTTGCCATCTGCATCGTAACCGAATTCGAATTTAATGTCGTAAAGGATGAGTCCTTTTTCTTTTAAATCGTCGGCAACGATTTGTGTGATTTTCTGTGTCATATCTTTTATATCGTCATACTGCTGTGCAGTCATAACACCTAAATCGCAAAGTCCGTCTTTTGTTACTAACGGATCGCCTTTTTCGTCGTTTTTAAATGTTGTTTCAACGTATGCAGGAAGATCTGCACCTTCTTCTATATAATCGCTGTAACGACGGTAGAAGCTTCCTACTGCTTTATGACGGCAGATAACTTCAAGACCTTTACCGAAAGGCTTTGCAGCTAAAACTTCCATTGTTGTATCTTCAAGGTTTGCACTTACATAATGTGTTTTTATGCCTGCAGCGTTAACCTTTTCAAAGAAGTAAATTGACATACGTAAGTTTACATCGCCAACACCGTCAATTGTAAGACCAACCGAATTTTCGCCCGGGTCAAATACGCCGTCTTTTCCTGTGCAATCGTCTTTGAACTTTAAAAGGTAATTTCCGTTATCAAGTGCAAATACGTCCTTTGTTTTTCCTGTGTAAACTAATTTCTTATCCATTGTAATTTCTCCTTTATATGTTAATTTTTTATAATCAATTAAAGTCTTTCCAAAATTCCGGCATCTTTTTTCAAAACTGCTTCGGCATCGGCTGCTCGTTTTGCATCCAGTTTTTCTGCAAGCTCTTTATCTTCTACTGCAATAATCTGTGCTGCAAGTAAAGCTGCATTAACTCCGCCGTTTATTGCAACTGTGGCTACCGGTATTCCCGGAGGCATTTGAACTGTTGATAAAAGTGCATCCATTCCGTCAAGATTTGACGATTTGCAGGGAATGCCTATAACAGGCAATGTTGTGTTTGCCGCTACTGCCCCCGCAAGATGTGCTGCCATTCCTGCTGCCGCAATTATAACACCAAAACCGTTTTTACGCGCATTTAAAGAAAAATCTCTTGCCTGCTCGGGTGTTCTGTGAGCGGAATATACATGTACCTCAAAAGGGATACCCAGATTTTTTAATGTGTCGGTCGCTTTTTGAATGATTGGCAAATCGCTGTCGCTACCCATTACAATGCCTACTTTTTTCATACCGTGCCTCCTATAAATCTTTTTATGAAAGCCTTTTAAAAATCAAAAGGCACACTTACTCTGTAAGAGAATAAATGTGCCCAGACGGTCGGCTTTAAATAGTATTCTTTGTTCCCTTGCGGTATACCGCTTATCCGTCAGTCACAAAGAATTTTTCTTCTTTACTATTCTATCATATTTGACAGAATTAGTCAAGCCACACAGACCAAAAACTTATTTATTTATTGTACTTTTTTCCTTTTGGATAACGTCATGTGCTCCGCCTTCTACAATGCTTGTTGCAGAAACGAGTGTTATCTTTGCTTTTTGTTGTAATTCAGGGATTGTAAGTGCCCCGCAGTTGCACATTGTGGACTTCACTTTATTAAGTGACAAAGCCACGTTGTCCTTAAGACTTCCTGCGTATGGAACGTAAGAATCAACACCTTCTTCAAAGGATAATTTCTTATCTCCGCCAAGGTCGTATCTCTGCCAGTTTCTCGCTCTTGCAGAGCCTTCGCCCCAGTATTCTTTATAGTATGTACCTCCTATGCTTACTTTGTTTGACGGACTTTCGTCAAATCTTGCAAAGTATCTGCCAAGCATAACAAAATCTGCTCCCATTGCAAGTGCAAGAGTTATATGGTG
>JAZNQL010000015.1:0-24577 GCA_045590155.1 Clostridia bacterium
GCGGTAAAAAGCTTATATACACAAACATTGATATGCCTCTGACAGCACTTGAAGATATGGACGGCGAGCTTGGCGAAATAGTAAAACGCCATAACGGTCTGTGGAGTGCAGAGGCAGAAAAATACTTGCTTGCTAATGCAAAGAGCATATAAGATATTTTAAGAAAGGAAGATGTAGTAAATGGCAACAGCAATTATGATGCCCAAACAGGGCCAGTCGGTTGAAAGCTGTATTATCGCAAAATGGCATAAACAAAAAGGCGATGCAGTAGCAGAAGGCGATATTTTATTTACCTATGAAACCGACAAAGCAACTTTTGATGAAGAAGCAAAAGTTTCAGGTACAATGCTTGACATTTTCTTTGAAGAAGGCGATGATGTTCCCTGCCTTACAAATGTCTGCGTTATTGGTAACGAAGGCGAATCTACTGCTGAATTCGCAGTAAAAACAGAAGAAGAGGAAGCTGCAGCTGCTCCCAGCGAAGAAAAGAAGGCAGAAGTTGTGGCAAAACCCGTTGTTACAGAAAATACAACAGGTGACGTTAAAATTTCTCCCCGTGCAAAAAATCTTGCAGAACGTGCAAACGTTGATGCAAGCATTGCGACCCCCACAGGTCCTCACGGAAGAATAATCGAAAGAGATGTAGAAGAACTCATAGCAAGCGGTAAAGGCTTTACAGCTGCTGCAAAAGACGGATATGCTGAAGGCATGGAAGGCACAGGAATCGGCGGAAGAGTAAGAGTTGAAGACTTGAATGCTCCTGCTGCAGAAGTTTTGGCAGCTCCCGCTGCTGCACCTGCGGTTGAAGATGTTCCCATCTCCAATATCCGTAAGGTTATTGCTCGTTCAATGCACGAATCATTATCCACAATGGCTCAGCTTACATTGAACTCATCCTTTGATGCAGCTGACATTATGGGCTACCGTGCAAAGGTTAAAGCAAATGCTGAAAATATGGGTCTTGCAAATATCACTCTTAACGATATCGTATTGTATGCAGTATCAAGAGTTCTTAAAAATCACAAGGACTTAAACGCTCATTTCCTTGGCGACAAGATGAGATATTTCTCCTCTGTAAACCTTGGCTTTGCAGTTGATACTGAAAGAGGACTTATGGTGCCCACAATATTTGATGCAGATAAGAAATCATTAAACGAAATTGCTATCGAAAGCAAGCAGCTTGCTAAAATGTGTCAGGCAGGCACAATAAGCCCTGACTTCTTGCAGGGTGCAAGCTTTACAGTTACAAACCTCGGTTCAATGGGTATTGAATCATTTACACCTGTTATCAATCCTCCCCAGACAGGTATCTTGGGTGTTGATACAATCACAACAGGTATCCGCGAAGTTGCAGGCGAAATCAAAGCTTACAAAAAGATGGGTCTTTCGCTTACATTCGACCACAGAGCTATCGACGGTTCTCCCGCAGCACGCTTCTTAAAGGACCTCGGCACAGCGCTTGAAAACTTCAGCGTGCTTATGGCAAAATAAGGAGGCAGTAAAATGGTATACGATTTAATTGTTCTGGGCGGCGGCCCTGCAGGTTATCTTGCCGGCGAAAGAGCAGGCCATGCAGGCTTCAAAACCCTCGTAATCGAAAAAAGAGCTTTTGGCGGTGTATGCTTAAACGAAGGATGCATACCCTCAAAATCACTTCTTTACTCGGCAAAAATTTATGACTATGCACACCATGGCGAAGCTTACGGCGTAACTGTTCAGGGTGCAAGCATTGACCAGAAAAAGGTTATTGAACGCAAGAACAAAGTTGTAAAAACTTTGGTTTCGGGCATTGAAATGACCTTAAAGGGATTAAAGGTTGACACAGTAAAAGCTATCGGCAAAATCACAGGCAAAAATGCAGAAGGCTTTACCGTAGAAGCTGACGGACAGACATACGTTGGCAAAAGACTTTTAATTGCAACCGGTTCCGAACCCGTTGTTCCTCCCATCAAGGGCGTTGACGACGGTGTTAAGAGCGGCTTTATTATGACAAACCGCGAAGTTTTGGATTTAACCGAAATCCCCAAAGACCTCGTAGTTGTTGGCGGCGGTGTAATTGGTCTTGAAATGGCGTCCTACTACAATTCTGTAGGAAGCAACGTAACTGTTGTTGAAATGATGCCCAAAATTGCAGGTCCTACCGACGACGAAATAAGTGACGTTTTGCTTAAAAACTACAAGGCTAAAGGCATTAACTTCTGCCTTGGTGCAAAGGTAACAGAATTTACAAAGGATTCAGTTATATTTGAACGTGATGGCAAAACCGAAAGTGTAAAAGCTGACAAGGTTTTACTTTCAATAGGAAGAAGAGCTGTTTCACGCGATATCGGTCTTGAAACAATCGGTGTTGAAGTCGAACGCGGTGCTGTTAAAACAGACCGTTACTGCAAAACAAATATCCCCGGCGTTTATGCCGCAGGCGATATAAACGGCAAATCAATGCTTGCTCACACAGCTTACAGAGAAGCTGAAGTTGCAGTAAACAATATGCTCGGCAAAAAAGATATAATGAGATACGAAGCAATTCCTGCTGTTATATACACAAATCCTGAAGTTGGCTCGGTTGGCGAAACCGAAAAGACCGCTAAAGAAAAGGGCTTTGATGTAGAAGTTGTAAAGCTTACAATGAATTATAGCGGAAGATATGTTGCCGAAAATGAAGGCGGAAACGGAATAATCAAGCTTGTTATAGACAAAAAACACAAGAGATTGCTCGGTTGCCACGTAATTTCAAATTACGCTTCAGAATTCATTCTTTCTGCCGTTATCATGGTTGAAACACAGATGAGAATCGACGACATAAAAGAAATCGTATTCCCTCATCCCACAGTATGCGAAATCATACGCGAGGGCATATTCCAAAGCAAAGTAAATTAACATTAATATAAAGGAGTGTAAAAAATGACAAAATCATTGTTTATGGACCCTAACGAGTTAAGAAAACCCGGTAAGGTTAAGTTTACTGACATCCCCGTAAACCAGTACAACAAGTCTATTGAAGACGAAAAAGAAAACTTCTCAAAGAAGGATTTCCTCCGTATCTACCGTGATATGAGAATTATCCGTGAATTTGAAACAATGCTTTATCTCATCAAAACACAGGGTAATTACAGAGAAATCGAATACTCAAACCCCGGCCCTGCCCACCTTTCAATGGGTCAGGAAGCATCAGCAGTAGGTCAGGCTTACCTTTTAGACGTTGATGATTATATCTTCGGTTCACACAGAAGCCACGGCGAAATTTTGGCAAAAGGTCTTTCAGCTATTGAAAAGCTTTCAGACAAAGAGCTTATGGATGCTATGACTGGCTTCTTTGACGGTGCTACATACAAGGTTATCGAAGGCAAACAGAATGATGTTAACGATATAAAAGAAGTAGCAACAGACTTCCTCCTTTATGGTGCTATGGCCGAAATTTTTGCAAGAACAACAGGCTTTAACAAAGGTCTTGGCGGTTCAATGCACGCTTTCTTTACTCCCTTTGGTATTTACCCCAACAACGCTATCGTTGGCGGTTCTGCTACAATAGCTATGGGTTCTGCTCTTTATAAGAGAATAAACCAGAAAAAGGGCATAGTTGTTTCAAACGTAGGCGACGCTTCATTAGGTTGCGGTCCTGTTTGGGAAGCTCTTAACATGGGCGCTATGGACCAGATTAAAACTCTTTGGGAAAAAGGCTTTAACGAAGGTCTTCCCATCATCTTCAACTTCTTTAATAACCTTTACGGTATGGGCGGTCAGACAGTTGGCGAAACAATGGCTTACAACGTACTCGCTAGAGTTGGTGCCGGCGTAACACCTAACCAGATGCACGCTGAAAGAGTTGACGGTTACAATCCTCTCGCTGTTATCGATGCTATGCGTCGTAAAATTGATATTATCAAGAAGGGCGACGGTCCTGTTCTTATGGATACACTTACATACCGTATGGCAGGTCACTCTCCTTCAGATGCTGACAGTTACAGAACTAAGGAAGAAAAAGAGGCATGGGCAGCACATGACGTTCTTGAAGCTTACAAGGATAAGCTCATCAAAGCAAAGGTTGCTAAGAAGGCTGACTTTGAAGCTATGGATAATGACATTATCGCAAGAACAGAAAAAGTATTGAAGCTTGCTATCAACGAAGAACTTTCTCCCAGAATGGACCTTCAGGTTGTTCCCGATGCTATTGAAAGCATTATGTTCTCAAATGAAAAGGTTGAAAACTTTGACGAAAGCCGTACACCTGACGTTCTTATGCCTTTGGAAGAAAACCCCAGAGTTCAGCAGATTGCCCGTAAGAAGAGATTTGCTTATGACGAAAACGGCAAGCCTTATACAAAGAATCAGGTTTACCAGCTCCGTGACGGTCTTTTTGAAGCTATTATCGACCGCTTCTATAAAGACTCAACACTCGTAGCTTATGGCGAAGATAACCGTGATTGGGGCGGCGCTTACGCTGTATACCGTGGTCTTACAGAAGCTCTTCCCTACCACCGTTTCTTTAACTCGCCTATTTCCGAAGCAGCTATCGTAGGTAGTGCTGTTGGTTACGCTATGAGCGGCGGTCGTGTTATTGCAGAGCTTATGTATTGTGACTTCCTCGGCCGTGCAGGCGACGAAGTATTCAATCAGCTCGCAAAATGGCAGTCAATGTCAGCAGGTATCCTCAAAATGCCCGTTGTAATCCGTGTATCTGTTGGTTCAAAATACGGTGCACAGCATTCACAGGACTGGACAGCTATTACAGCTCACATACCCGGTCTTAAGGTAATATTCCCCTCAACACCTTACGATGCAAAGGGTCTTATGGCTTCAGCACTTTCAGGAACTGACCCTGTTATCTGCTTTGAAAGCCAGAGAATTTATGATATCGGCGAACAGTTCCACGAAGGCGGCGTTCCTGAAGAATATTATGAAATTCCCATCGGCGAACCCGATATCAAAAAGGCTGGTAGCGATGTTACAATCGTTACAATCGGTGCTACACTTTACCGTGCACTTGATGCAGCTAAAGAACTTGAAGAAAAATATGGTATTTCAGCAGAAGTTATCGATGCTCGTACCATCGTTCCCTTCAACTACGAAAAGGTTATTGAATCTGTTAAGAAAACAGGCAGAGTTGTTTTGGCAAGTGACGCTTGCGAAAGAGGCTCACACCTTAAGGATATTGCTCAGACAATCAGCGAACTCGCATTTGATTATCTTGATGCACCTCCCGTTGTTGTTGGCGCTCGTAACTGGATCACACCTTGCTACGAACTTGATGCTGACTTCTTCCCACAGGCAAGCTGGATAATCGACGCTATCAATGAAAAGATTCTTCCTATCCCCGGATACGTTTCAGGACAGAACTTTACAGAAGGCGAACAGATTAGAAGAAATAAGCTTGGTGTATAATTTAGCTTAACTTAAAAAGGCACCCCAAAAGGGTGCCTTTTTTATAAAAAAAGCGATGCTTTGGCATCGCTTTAATTTTTTATTATATATTGTAAAAAGGTGTGCCGTACTCTATAAATTCGCGAACTGCGTTATCAGTCATAGGATGATAAAGCATTTTAGCGAAAAGGTTAGGCGCTATTGTAAGGGTTGTAACACCGTGCAAAGTTGTCATATGAATTTGCTCAACATTCGAAAAGCTTGCAGCCAAAACCTCGGTTTTTAAGCCTGATGATTGCAAAATCTTGTGAATGTTTGACGCAATTTCAACACCGTTTGTCGAAATATTGTCAAGTCTGTTTATGTATGGTGCTACATAATCAGCTCCCGCACAAGCGGCAATAAGAGCCTGCTGCGGTGTGAAAATTGCCGTTGCAGTAATGTTGTAGTTTAACTTTTTCAGGGTTTTAATTGCTTTTATACCCTCTTCTGTTACAGGGATTTTTATGTAGGTGTTTTCGCCTGCAAAATCTACAATTCTTTTTCCCTCGTCAACCATATCGGCACATTTTTCAGAAAGAACCTGAATGTGAAGCATACTATTTCCTATAATTTCACGGATTTTAGTAATAAGGGTTTTAAGGTCAATCCCTGCCTTTGCGATAATGGAAGGGTTTGTGGTAACACCCGAAATGGGATAATACTCGCAAATACTTTTTATGGCGTCTATATCGCCTGAATCTATCATATAATTCATAAGCTACCTCCGTTAATTTGATATACATATATTTTACATTATATTGATTATTTTGTAAAGAGAAAGTTTTTATATATAACAAAGAAATATGCCTTCAAAACTCACATATCCTTGAATATAATTGACAAAAAAGCAAAAAACCTATATAATAAAAAATATAAAGGGGGATTTTCGGTGGAAATATTCGTTTTTATATTAAGGCTCTTTCTTGCATGCGTTTGCGGCGTTCTTATCGGATTTGAAAGAATGCACCGCGCAAAGGAAGCCGGTATGAGAACTCATTGCCTTGTAGCGTGTGGTTCTGCGCTTATGGTAATTGTTTCAAAGTACGGATTTTTAGAGGGCGACACTTCAAGAATTGCCGCACAAATAGTAAGCGGAATAGGTTTTTTGGGTGCAGGAATGATTTTTGTGCACAAAAAATCAATAAAAGGGCTCACTACCGCCGCAGGTATTTGGACAACTGCAGGAGTAGGTATGGCGGCAGGTGCAGGTATGTATGCGCTTTGCATTGTAACAACGCTTATTGTAGTATCTATATTAAAAATTACCGAGCACCATAAAAAAATACACGAACAAACTCTTATTATAGACGGCGTAACAGAAGAAAATTTTTCGGCAAAGGTACACGAAAAGCTTGAAGGAATGGATATTTCGGTTGAGGATTTGTGTGTATCCTCAAAGAGCGGGAAGAGAAGATATGAATTTATAATTTCTATTCCTAAGGATATATCCATAGAAAGCATAACAGCACTATTTGAATACGACTGTGTTATAAGGGTTAACTATTAAAGAAAAAGTTTTAAAGGGGAAAAGAAAAATGGAGAAAAGAAAACGCCGTTTGGGCGACAGACCCGACGGCAGAAAATTGCGCACCATTGCGCCTATGAGCAGGCTTGAATCTTTTTTGATGCCTAAACGTATCGGAGCACAGAATCTGATACAGGCAAAAGTAGATGTTACAAACGCATATGACTATATACATAAAAAAAGGCGCGAAGGCTTAAAGGGTTTTGGTATGCTTCATCTTCTTGTTGCGGCGTATACAAGAACTATTACCGAGTATCCTGCCATAAACCGCTTCATAAACGGCTTGCAGGTATATGCACGCAATAATGTAGAGGTTGTTATGTGTGTAAAAACCAAAATGACAACCGAAGCTCCCGATACTATGGTAAAATTTTATCCAGAGCTTACCGATACAGCGGCAGAGGTTTTTGAAAAGATAAACAAGGTAGTTTTAGAAAATAAAGTACCCGAAGGGGAAGAAATGCAAGAAAGCAGTTTTGATAAAACTGCCCGCATTTTAAACTATATTCCGCGTACTCTTTTAAGAATAGTGGTATGGCTTTTAAAGGTAATGGACTTTTTGGGAATTCTGCCAAAGTTCTTACTCGGGGTAAGTCCTTTCCATGGCTCTATAATATTAACCTCGATGGGTTCTCTTGGTATACCTCCTGTGTTCCACCATCTTTATAATTTTGGTAATCTACCCGTATTTTTGGCTTATGGAACACCTTATTCAGAATACGTCCTTAAAGCTAATGCCCAGACAGAAAAGAGAAGATTTGTTGATATAAATATTTCGACAGACGAACGTATTTGCGACGGATTTTATTTTGCGGCAGCGTGGAAATATATGCTTGGCATTTTACAAAACCCATCTGTTTTGGATACACCGCCCGAAAGTATAAAAGAAGATATCGATTAAATGCTTACATATAAAAAAGCCTGAAAGCGTAGCGCTTTCAGGCTTTTTATATGCTTTCTTATTTATCTTTTTTAACAAGCTTTGACAATGCAAAGAGTGCGATAGCATTGGGAAGAACCATGAGGTAGTTAAAGAAGTCTGTAAGTTCCCAAACCAACTCGTTTGAAAGGCATGTGCCAAGGAAAATAAATACAATTGCAATTACAGAATAAATAACTGTTGCTGCTTTGCTATTATTAAAGAGATACTGAACGTTAATCTTACCAAAGAAGTTCCAGCTTATAACTGTTGAATATGCAAAGAATAATAAACATACAGCTACAAATATTTTGCCAAATGCAGGGGAAAGAACGCTTGAAACGGCCATCTGCATAGCTGTTGTTTTTGCAATGCCTTCTTGTGCAATAAGGTCTGCATAATTAGCTCCTGTAGCGCCTGCAAGAGGACCGTCGCCTACATACAGACAGGATATAACAACAAGTGCTGTCATTGTTAAAACTACGAATGTATCAATAAATACGCCTATCATAGCAACAACGCCCTGGTCGTGGGGTTTTTCAACATCTGCCATAGCGTGAGCGTGGGGTGTTGAACCCATACCTGCTTCGTTTGAGAAAAGACCTCTCTTTGCACCCTGGCTGATAGCAGTTTTAAGAGCATAACCTATACCGCCACCGATTAAAGCCGAAGGAGTGAATGCATATTTAAAAATCATACCGATAGTTTCGGGGATGTACTGAATACGAAGTACTAAAACAACCAAGCCGCCCAAAAGGAATAATGTTGCCATAACGGGAACAATTTTTTCGGTAACCGATGCAAGTCTTTTTACACCGCCGATGAAAATGAAAGCTGAAATAATAGCTATAACAATACCGATAATCCAGCCGTATACTGTGTAGTCAACATTTATTGCTGAACAGAAAGCTTCTGAAATTGAGTTTGTCTGTACCATTGAACCCATAAAGCCCAAAGCAAGAATTGCTGCTATAGCAAAAAATCCTGCAAGAAATTTACCAAATGCATTGGGGAATGCTTTCTTTATGTAGTAAACAGGACCGCCGTGAATGTTGCCGTCAGCATCAATTTCTTTTGTTTCCTGTGCTAAAACTGCTTCGGCATAGATTGTAGCCATACCGAGGAAAGCAATAATCCACATCCAGAAAATAGCACCGGGACCACCTACCAAAATAGCACCTGAAGCACCAACTATGTTACCTGTACCAACCTGTGCTGCAATAGCGGTTGCAAGGGCCTGGAAGGAAGAAAGTCCTTTTCCTTCTTTTCCGCCAAAAAGTTTAATGTTTCCAAAAACCTTTTTCATTCCTTCGCCAAAGCAACGAACCTGAACAAAACGTGTTTTGATTGAGTAGAAAAGACCTACGCCTACAAGCAAGATTATAAGAATATAATCCGAAAGATAAGCATTTGCCTTTGCTACAATGTTTAAAATAGTATCCTGCATGTAAAAAACCTCCTATAAATAATTTTTTCGCACTTTTGTGCAATAAAAACAGCCGTGAGATTGCTCTCTACGGCTCCGGAAATCATGCAGACACAACACATGCATAGTTATAGATTGTCTGCTCCGTCCTTTTGCCTGAGAGATTGAGCTTTAAAAAGCCTTGCACCTTCGGCACTCGTGATCGAGATTCTCCGGAGTTTCCTCTGCTTTCAGTTTCTAAAAAGATTCTAAAAGCTTCCCTGGAACGAACATATTGTAACATACAAAAAAACAACTGTCAATATCTTTTATACAAAATTTTACAAAAAATGCAGGACAAAAGTCCTGCATTTTTTATCTCTCGGTTATATTTACATAATCACGCTTGCGTTCAATATTTTTGTAAGCTGGACGTATAATTCTTTTTCCTGCTGTTATTTCTTCAATTCTGTGAGCACACCAGCCGGGAACTCTTGCTATTGCAAATATAGGAGTGAAAAGTTCGGGCGGGATATCAAGCATTGAATACAAAAGTCCTGAATACAAGTCAACATTTGCGCAAAGACTCTTTTCCGAACGCTTAATTTCTGCAAAAAGCTCGGGCGTGAGTTCTTCTATTAAAGAATACAGCTCAAATTCGTCTGTTTTGCCTTTTTCGGTTGCAAGCTCCAAAGCTTTTCTCTTTAAAATAACTGCACGTGGGTCTGACAAAGTATAAATTGCGTGTCCCATTCCGTAAACCAGTCCCGAATGATCAAAGGCATCTCCCTTTAATGCTTTTACAAGGTAATCTTTAACCTCGTCTTTATCCTTTGTATTTTTAACATTCTGTTTTAAATCTTCCATCATAGCGCAAACGCGGTTATTTGCACCGCCGTGTTTAGGACCCTTTAAGGAACCTACAGCTGCCGCTATTGCAGAATATGTATCTGTTCCGCTTGATGAAACAACGTGTGCAGTAAAGGAAGAGTTATTACCGCCGCCGTGTTCTGCGTGTAAGATTAGTGCAATATCCAAAACTTCTGCTTCAAGAGGTGTAAATTCGTTATTTGCACGTATTAAATGCAAAAAGTTTTCGGCTGTTGAATATTCTGCTTTGGGCGAATGTAAAAACAGACTTGCATCGTCATAATAACGTCTTTTTGCCTGATATGCATAAGCAACCATTGCAGGAAAACGCGAAATCAGCTCTATGGACTGACGTATAACATTTTCAAGACTTAAATCCTCTGCATCGTTATCGTAGGAATATGATGCCAAAACGGCACGGGCAAGCTTGTTCATAATGTTAGGGCTTGGAGCCTTTAAAATCATATCCTCTGTAAAGCCTGCTGGCAGACCTCTGTATGAGCCTAAAAGTGCCGAAAAGTCTGCAAGTTCTTCTTTTGTGGGAAGCTGTCCCAGCATTAAAAGATATGCCGCTTCTTCAAAGCCAAAGCGTTCTTCCTTTTCGCAAGCCTCAACAAGCTTCGCAACGTCAATTCCTCTGTAACGGAGCACGCCGTGGTCGGGAAGCTTGTCGCCTTCATCCCATTTGTAGCCGTGTACGTCTCCTATGTGTGTAAGGCCTACCAAAACACCTGTGCCGTCGGAGTTGCGAAGACCTTTTTTTACATTGTATTTTGTATAAAGCGCACCATCAATAGCATAAGCTGCCTGCGCATTTGCACAAAGTTTTTCTATTGTTTTGTCCATAAATTATGTTCCTTCCAAAAAAAGAGTCTACCAGTTTTGTCTGGGAATAAAGGGTTCGTTAAACTCAAGGTCGCCAAAATATTCTTTTGATGCCCCTTCAATTAAAAACTGAACCTTATCAATATAATCAAGCTCGCAAAGAGAGTTTACTATCGAATAAACAGCTATTGTAGCCTGAAGGCTTGATGCCGAATTTTCGGAAACAAATGACGAAGAAAGATTTACAAAGCAAACGCCTTCTTTTACATTTATGTCAATAAGCTTTGTCCCCTGCGAAACTGTAGGATAAATGTCTTCTCTTACAGGTCCTTCAATCAGCTTATTCACTATAACCTGTTCTATTGTTTCGTTTTCTTTTATTTCTACCGCAGTTTCTTCAACAACGGGCTTTGCCTGTGCGTCTGCAAAATAAAGCTTTACGCTCATATTTTTGGTTTGCGAATCCTCGGGTTTTAAAGATAAGAAGTCTTCAACCCCGAGTGCGGGCAACGGCTGACCGTCAGCATCTGTAATATCCTGACCGTTTACTGATATTTTAACCTTTTTAATCCCTTCCATTTTGCATATAGTGCAAATCAGAGTATATCTTCGCAAAAGTCTGTCAGAATCCTTACCGTCGTTAAAATGCTCTGAAAAATTCAGGTATGCAACAGTTCCGTTTATATAAGAGCTTAAAAGCTCGGTATTCTGCGGGATTACCGACTTCATAGTTGCCGAGGATGAAGGGCCCTTTAAAAGCTCTGTAACAGTAAGGTCAAGAAGCTGTTTTCCTGACAAATCGTCGTCTGCCTCTACTGTACGCACTTCCTCGCATACATCGCTTCCGTCAGCCTTTAAGAAAAACAAGGATATATCTATTGAATTTTGGGTTTTAGAACAGCCTGCAAGCAAAAGCAAGACAAGCAATAACGAAAAAATTCTTTTTAACAATATAATCACCTCTTTATTGAGCATCCCGAAAATCGTTTTGCCCTGCTTTGCGGAAAATCCGCAAAAAATTAAAACACATATTATTTTACCAGTATTTTTTTACAAAAGTATTACAACTCTGTCTCGACAGGCAAAACTATCCTGAAAAGGCTTCCCACACCTTCGGTGCTTTCAACCTCTATATGACCGCCGTGAAGATTTACAGAGCTTAACGCTATCGAAAGTCCAAGTCCTGTACCGCCTGTTTCACGGCTTCGTGCCTTGTCAACACGATAAAAACGGTCGAATATTTTTGCAGTTTCTTCGGGAGCCATGCCTATACCGTTATCCATAATATTTATATGCACATTTTCGCCTATTTTAAAAAGCTCGGTATAAACTCTTCCTCCCTCGGGAGTATATTTTATACTGTTGTCAACAATGTTGTAAATTGCTTCCCACAGATGGTCTGCATCGGCTCTTATAAAAATATTTTCGTTTAAAACACCTTCGAGTCTTACCCTCTTTTTTCTTGCAAGCAGAGAAAGCGAGCTTAAAACATTTTCTGTTAAAGTTTTAAGATTTACTGTTGAAAACTGAAATATCTCGGTTTCGTCTTCAGATGCATCAAGCTTTGTTAAGTTTAAAAGCTTGTTTATAATTCTTGTGAGTCTGTCAACCTCATCGTTCATATCCTGCAAAAACTCGGCAACGGTTTCTTTGTCGGCGTCGGGGTTTTGCAAAAGAGATTCGCATATAAGCTTTATTGAACTCATGGGTGTTTTAAGCTCGTGCGATGCATTTGATACGAATTCCTGTCTTCTTGTGTCAAAATACTCTATTCTTTCCATCAAAGTGTTAAACGACACAACAAGGTCATTTATTTCAACCGAGCCCGAAATGTCAACGCTTTGACGCAAGTCCTTTTCGCTCATTTTTTTTATTCTGTTCGAAAGTGTTGTTAAGGGTTTTGTAAGAGCACTTACAAAAAACAAACACAAAAGGCAGGCTATCGCCGATGTGAGCACCGAAATTATAACAAGCATGTTTCTCATTTCGTTATAGTATTCGTATGTATTCCCTGCCCAGGCTTTTAAGCACACTGCACCTATCGTCTGTCCGCTTTTTACAACTGGAACCGCAACCGAGAAATATAAATCTTCTTTTTCCCCTGTTTTAAACGAAACATTCTCTCCGTCAAGAGCACTTAAAATGCCAGGCTCCGAAACTATCTGCCCTGTGTTTGTAATGTTTTGGCTGTCGTACAAAAGCTTGCCTTCCTTATCAACATAAATTATGCGGGCTTCTTTCTCAATATCCGAAAAAGCACGGAAAGGGGAAACATTATTCAATGCATAACTATCGTCGGTTAAAACGCGGGCAACAATGTTTGCCTTTGTCATAAGGTTCATTTCAAGCTGCGAATAGGTGTATCCCATTATGTAATTCAAAAGATACGAGCTTGAAAGAAACATCGAAAGCAGAATAACAATTATACAAACAATAGGGATACTTGTTCTTAATTTTACGTTTTTAAACTTCTTTAAAATAGTAACCTACCCCCCATTTGGTAAGAATATACGTCGGTTCTGCTGCATTGGGTTCGATTTTTTCACGCAGTCTTCTCACATGAACATCAACCGTGCGTATATCGCCCGGATAATCGTATCCCCATACGATATCAAGCAAATGCTCTCTTGAATATACCTTACCGGGGTTACACACCAAAAGATCCATAATATCAAATTCCTTTGAGGTAAGCTCTATCCATCTGTTTTCAACTCTTACCTTGCGGAAGTTATAGTCAAGCTCAACATTTCCTGCTGAAACAGAGGTCGTTTTCCCTGAATCGCCTGCCGACTGCGAACGGCGCAGTATAGCCTTAACACGGGCCTTAAGCTCTAAAATATTAAAGGGTTTGGTTAAATAATCGTCAGCACCGTATTCAAGACCCAAAATTTTATCCATATCCTCTGCTTTTGCCGTAAGCATAATTATGGGAACCTTTGAAAAGTCCCTTATTTTCTGGCACACTGAAAGCCCGTCAATTTTTGGAAGCATAAGGTCAAGGATAATAAGGTCAATGCTTTTATCTCTTGCAAGCTTTAAGGCTTCTTCTCCGTCGTATGCGGTTTCAACAGTAAAACCTTCCTGTTCAAAATTAAACTTTATGCCCTTTACAAGCAATTTTTCGTCGTCAACAATAAGTATTTTCATTGCAAACCTCCAACACAAATCAAATCTTTTATCTTTTCAAAGCGAGATTTTCCAAACCCCGAAATCTGCTTTAATCCTTCTATATCAGTAAAATCTCCGTAAATATTTCGGTATTCAATAATTTTCTCGGCAAAGTTTTTCCCTATTCCCGACAGGCTTGTTAAATCCCTTTTCGTTGCCGTATTTATGTTCATAAGAGAGCCCGTATATTCCGCCTCTCCCTTTTTGGGAATATGTATTTTTTGTCCGTCATAAAGCGGTGCGGCAAGATTTATTTTTTCTAAATCGGCGTCAGTTGTAATTTTTGCTTTTAAAAGCAAATCTTTAACACGGCTGCCCCTGTCAAGAGCGTAAACGCCCGAATATAAAACCTCTCCGCTTATATAAGTTAATAAAGTGTTCTTGCCTTCTGCAAGATTTACAACATCTTTGTTAGGATATATAACTGCAAGCTCGCTTTTGCTGCCAAAGAATGCCTGCACTACACAAAATGTCGAAATAAGTATGACTAACATTATAAAAATACAGCGGGCAACTCCCTTTTTATTCGCTGCAAAAAATGTTCTCCAATACATTTGCGCCGTAAAAACCTTTTAATCTTTTGTAAATTTCTCTTGATAAAAACTCTCTTTTGTTATATTATATAATAGAGTTATTGATTTTTCAATTAAAAATTGAAAATTTATACTAATTAAATTTGAGGGGTTTTTATGCTAAAGAAGTTTTTATGTTTAATATTTGCTTTTATGATTTTACTCTGTTTTTCTGCCGTTGCCGAAGCTCCTGATATTGCGGCTCCTTCTGCAATACTTACGGCAGCTGATTCGGGGCTTATTTTGTACGAAAAGGCGGCTCATCAAAAGCAGTATCCCGCATCCACAACAAAGATTATGACGGCTATTCTGACTTTAGAGAATGCCGATTTGGACGATATTGCAACCGCAAGCTTTGAAGCGGTAAACAGTATTACATACGACAGCAGCAAAATATACTTAAGTCAGGGCGAGGAAATGAGAATATATGACCTTTTGCGTGCACTTATGATAGCCAGCGCAAATGATGCGGCAAACGTGTTGGCAGAGCATATAGGCGGTTCTGTAAAAGACTTTGTTTCTTTGATGAATACCCGTGCAAAAGAGCTTGGTGCAAAAAACACACACTTTGTAAACCCGCATGGTCTGCACGATTCAAATCATTATACCACCGCATACGATTTAGCAATAATGGCAAAGCACGCAATGAGCTTCCCTGTTTTCAGGGAACTTGTTTCACAGACAGAATGCACTCTTCCCCCCACAAATAAATTTGACGAGGAAAGAAAGGTTTACACAACTAATTTTCTTTTGCAACCTGTAAGCGGGTATTTTTACAAATATGCAACAGGTATAAAGACGGGCTACACAAGCGACGCTTTAAGTTGTCTTGTTTCAGCGGCGCAAAAGGATGGGGCAGAGTATATTGCAGTTGTTTTGCGTGACGAAATGCAGGAAGGCAAATCAATGCATTTTATTGACTCGAAAAAACTTTTAAGCTACGGCATACAAGAATTCCCTGCTCATAAAGCAATTTCATATAACGAAGTAATAAGCACGGTTCCTGTTAAGAACGCAAAAGGAACTTCCACAATAATTTTAATGCCCGAAAAGGATGTTTCTCTTATTCTCCCAAAGGGTGCAAAGTTTGAAGAAGTACAGAAAAAAGAATATATTTTAAGCCAGATTTCTGCTCCCGTTAAAAAAGGCGACGTTATGGGCAGAATGGAATACTGGCACGGAGACACCAAAATAGGCGAAGTTAAAATGATTGCCGACCGCGATTACGAAAAAGATGCTCTGGCACCTTTAAAGCGCGTTCTTAAAACCATTTTTTCATCGATATGGACATACATAATTGCAATAGTTGTTCTTTTGTTTGCAAACGGCGTAAACCAGAGCATTAAAAGAAAAAAGAGAAGAAGAATGAGAAAAGCTGAATACAGAAGTAAATTAGGCAAATAATAATGTAAGAAAGGCGGAGATTTTATGGCACAGATAATTACCGGCGCAGAATTTGAAGAAAAAGTATTAAAAAGCAAAGACACAGTTTTAATAGATTTTTATGCTGACTGGTGCGGTCCATGCAAAATGATGGGGCCTATACTTGACGAGCTTTCAAAGGAGCTTTCTGAAAACCAGAAAATTTATAAAATAAATGTTGATAACGACGGAGCTTTGGCAGCAGGATACAAAATTGCGCTCATCCCCTCGCTTTTATTCTTTAAAAACGGCGAGGTTTGCGAAAGCATAACAGGTCTTGCAGACAAAGAAACTTTGAAAGGAATTTTCGATAAATTATGAGCAACTGGACCGAAGCGTCAATTTACACAACGAGCGAAGGAATAGATGCAGTTTTCGGGCTTCTTATTTCGCTTGGTATTCAGGGAGCTGAAATAGTTGACGAGGGCGATTTTCACGATTTTTTAGAAAACAACACTCAATACTGGGACTATGTTGACGAGGAGCTTGCAGAGGCAAAAAAATGTCCCACTCATTTGAAAATATATCTTCCTGATACCCTGGAAGGCAAAGAACAGCTTGCAGAGCTTAAAAACAGTCTTAAGCTTTTGCCTTCGCTTTGTCCTGTTGATTTGGGCTCGCTTGAAGTCAGGGTTAAAGATGTTGATGCAGATGGCTGGTACACAAACTGGAAAAAGTATTATTCCCCAATCCCGATAGGCGAAAAAATAATTGTTATTCCCGAATGGCAAAGAGATACTGACAAAGGCTCGCGCCTTCCTCTTTACATAAACCCCGGTATGCTTTTTGGAACAGGCGGCCACGGAACAACACGCCTTTGTATGGAGTTTTTAGAGAAAAACGTAAAATCGGGCGACGAGATTTTAGATATAGGATGCGGAAGCGGTATTCTTTCTATTTTAAGCTTAGTTCTTGGAGCAAAAAATGCCGAGGCACTGGATATTGATCAGTCGGCACCAAAAATTGCCGCTGAAAACGCTGAACTGAACGGATTTTCTTCGGATAAATTCCATGTTTTTTGCGGAAATATTCTGCAGGACACCTCTTTGCAGAAAAAATATACACAGAATAAAAGCGATATAGTAGTTGCAAATATAGTTGCCGATGTTATAATACCCTTATCGGCAATGGCGGCAGATTTTATGAAGGATGGCGGCTTATTTATTTGCTCGGGAATAATAGACGAGCGTGCCGAGGAAGTAAAAGAAGCTCTTTTGCAAAACGGATTTATTATAGAAGATAAAAAGCAGGACGGAGAGTGGCACGCATTTTTGTGCCGAAGATAATTTTATGCGAAAATTTTTTGTAGATACAGAGCCTTCGGGCAAAGTTATATTAGGTCAGGAAGAAGCAAGGCATATAGGCAAGGTTTTAAGAATGGGCAAGGGCGATGAGATTGTTCTTTGCGACGGAAAAGCCGTGGACTATTTTTGCCGTATAGAAGAAATAACAAAAACCGAGGTTGTATGCGAGGTTTTTGATAAAAAAGAAAGCGATTCCGAGCCTCCCTGTTTTGTTACTTTATATCAGGCAGTTCCAAAAGGCGAAAAATTTGAATACATAATACAAAAATGCACCGAGCTTGGGATGAGTGCCATTGTCCCTGTTCAGACAGAACGCGTGCAGGGAGACCCCAATATACGAATGGAACGACTTACAAAAATATCGATGAGTGCGGCTCAACAATCAGGCAGAGGAATAATTCCTTCAGTTTCAGAAAAAATCACTTTTGAAGACGCGCTTTTAAAAATGACACAGGCAGATATTGCCATTGTCCCATACGAGGACGAATCGGCTTGTATGCTGAAAGATGTATTAAGAGGGAAAACTCCTGCCTCAATCTCGGTTCTTATAGGACCAGAGGGCGGATTTTCTCCTTCTGAAATAGAAAAAGCAAAGGATGCAGGCGTGTTACCCGTATCGCTTGGCAGACGTATTTTAAGAACCGAAACTGCAGGCGCGGCAACCATTGCATCAATAATGTACGAATACGAAAGGGTTTAAAATGCACGAACAATTCAAAAAAATGACCGATGAAGAGTTGCTTGCAATAGTAAACTTAAAAACGGGTCATTATACCCACGACGAGCTTCAGGCAGCAAGAGAAGAGTTTATTAACAGAATGTTCCGCGAGCCTTTGATTCCAAAAAGAGAAGAAGTACCGCCCGAAAAGGAAGAGGTACTATTCAAACCTTTTGTTGAAGAAAAGCCCGACGTTTTTGTTGCACCTTCTCTTGAAGAAGAGATGAGAGAATATTTAACCGAGGCTGAATCGGAATTTTTAAAAGAAAGCACAAAGGAAGTTTTTGAAACTCCTGAAGAGCTTACAGAGCCAATTCCTTTTGAAACTGCGGAGCCTGTGACGTTTGATACCATTGATTTAAAGGCAACGCCTTCGAGCGAAAATTTTGAACAAACACGCGTCTTTACTCCCGCAGAAGCAATAGTTTTAGAGCAAAAGGCAGACGAGGAGATTTTAGGGCATCAAGCAGAGCAAATCGGCTTTTTTGAAGAAGAAAAACCTGTTTTTGAAGAATTTGTTTCAAAACTTACCGAAGAAGATTACGCTTTTTACGAAAGGCAAAAACCCATAACCTACTGCTCTACCGATACAAAGCTCAACAAATTCTGCAGGCGTGTTGTTATGCCTTTGGTTTGCACAAAAACTCTTATAACTCTTTTAATCGCAGTTTTTGCAGTAATATCAAATCATAAAAGCTTAACCTTTAATCTTTATGCTTGCACCGCATTTATGTTTATTATTGCAGACGTTTTTTCCTGGGATGCCCTTGTAAATGATATAAATCCCATTATACCAAAACTTGTTTTATCGTGCGAATTAGTGCTTTCTCTTTCAAATCTTTTTGCAGGAACATATATTATCCCCACAATCCTTGTTTGGATTTACATAATTGTTCTGGCATTTGGACTTTGGGGACTTTTCCCATCGAAAAAAGCATAAAACAAAAAACCTCAAGGCTTTACAGCCTTGAGGTTTTATTTTCTTCATGAATTTATACTCCGCTATATGCTGAGAAACCGCCGTCAACCGGGATAACAACACCGGTTACAAAGCCTGAAGCATCGTCGTTAATAAGCCACTGGAGTGTACCTACAAGCTCTTCTGCTTCGCCAAAACGTCCCATAGGAGTAGCGGCTAAAATTTTGTTTGTTCTGGGAGTGGGAGTTCCGTCTTCTGTGTATAAAAGAGCCTGATTCTGCTTTGTTACAAAGAAGCCGGGAGCAATAGCGTTTACTCTTATACCCATCTTTGAGAAGTGAACTGCAAGCCACTGTGTGAAGTTTGATATAGCTGCCTTTGCACCGCTGTATGCAGGGATTTTTGTAAGAGGACGGAAAGCGTTCATTGAAGAAACATTGATTATTGTTCCTGCCTTTTTAAGAGCCATATCCTTTGCAAAAACCTGTGTGGGAATAAGTGTGCCAAGGAAGTTTAAGTTAAACACAAATTCTATTCCTTCGGGATCTAAATCAAAGAAGGTAACTATATCTTCTTTAGCCTTAAGATCTTCTTCTGTCATATATTCGTGAGTTGTGGTTCCTTTGGGGTTATTTCCGCCTGCACCGTTTATCAGAATATCGCAGGTGCCGAAATCTTCTAAAATCTTATCGTGTGCAGCCTGTACTTCGTCAGGCTTTAAAACATTTGCCTCATAACCTTTAGCTGTGCCGCCTGCTGCGTTTATTTTGTCTGCAACAACGTTTGCAGAGTCTTCTCTTCTATCGAGAACGCAAACCTTTGCTCCGCACTGACCAAGCGCTTCTGCAAACATTCCGCACAACACACCGCCGCCGCCTGTTACTACACAAACTTTGTCTTTTAAATCTAAATCAAAGGGTAATTTCATTCTTTTTTCGTCCTTTCCTTGTTTTATAAACCCATTATATACTTTTTTTCCTATCTTGTCAAAGGATAAGTTGACAGTTTTTCTGTTTTGTAGTAAAATATTTCTCCGAAGGAGTGATTTAAGTGTTTTTTTCAGACAAAATAATGGAGCTCGGCAGAAAAGCCGAAGAAATAAGCGCAAAAACTTTTAAAAAAATTGATGATATAGCTTTTATAAACCAAAACAAAGTTTTAGAAGCTTTTAAAGAAGAAAAAATAAGTGCTGCCCATTTTGCGGGTAGCTCCGGATACGGATACGACGATTTAGGCAGAGATGCTCTTGACCGTGTTTATGCCAGAGCTTTTGGCTGCGAGGCTGCATTTGTAAGACACAATATACTTTCAGGCACACACGCCCTTTCCATAATGCTTTTTTCAGTATTGCGTCCCGGCGATACTCTTTTAGCTGCAACAGGGCGTCCTTACGATACTTTAGAGGGCGTTATAGGCATAAATAAAGCCGAAAACGGAAATTTGCGTGAGTTTGGGGTAAATTACCGTGAAGTATTATTAAAAGACGGTGCTCCTGATTACGACCAAATAGAAAAAGTTCTTTTAGAGGATAAAACTATAAAGGCTGTTCTTATCCAACGCTCACGCGGGTACGAAATGCGTCCCGCACTTACCATTGACCAGATAGAAAAAATATGCAAAATAGTAAAAAAATATAATGTTATAGCTCTGTGCGACAACTGCTACGGCGAATTTACCGATACAAAAGAGCCTGTAGCGGTTGGGGTTGATTTAATGGCGGGCTCGCTTATAAAAAATCCCGGCGGCGGAATTGCACGCACAGGCGGATATATAGCAGGCAGGGAAGAATATGTATCTTTAGCTGCAGACAGACTTGTAGCTCCCGGCATTGGAAGGGAAGTAGGTGCATCTTTAGATGAATCAAGAAATATGTATCTTGGATTTTTCCTTGCACCCCACGTTGTTGCTTCGGCAATAAAAACGGCCGTATTTTGTGCCGCAATGGCAGAGCTTTGCGGTTTTGAGGCAAGTCCTTCGGTAGAATCTGCCCGAAACGACATAATAGAAGCCATAGTTTTTGGCGACCCCAAAAAGGTTATAGCCTTTTGTCAGGGAATACAAGCAGCATCCCCTGTTGATTCATTTGTAAAGCCTGAACCGTGGGCAATGCCCGGATATACCTCGGACGTAATAATGGCGGCAGGCACATTTACACAGGGTGCATCAATAGAAATAAGTGCCGATGCCCCAATGCGTGAGCCTTATGCAGTTTATATGCAGGGAGGACTTACATACGAATCGGGCAAGGTTGCAGTAATGAGCGCATTTGACCAGGTACTTAAAATATAAAATATAGGAATATATTGACACAAACCCTTTTAAATGGGGGGAAGCTTGTTTTTATAACAATCGGAGCAGTGAAATTTCACTGCTCCGTTTATTTTTTCAAAAATCGTGGCGTCCGCCTGCATCTATATTATGTTTTTCAAAAATACGCACAATTTCTTCAACTACATCAAAATCGTTTTCTATATCAATATTCTGAATAACCTCTTTTATTTCCTCGAGCACCGAAAGAGCCTGCGAGTTGATTTGACTTGTGTCTATTTCCAAATTGCTTATTGAAGAATTTATTACATAGGGATATTGCATTTGCAAACAGTTCGAGTTTTATATTCATATACGTCCCCCATAATTTTTTATTTGTCTCACTTTTACAACCGATTATATCATATTTTTATTGTAAAATCAAGATAATAAGTGAAAAAAATGAGACAAATTTTTGTGGGTGATTTTGTGAAGCAGAGAACAACGGCTAATGGTAAAAATCTTATAGGCGAAAGACTTAAACTGTTAAGAAAAAACGCAAACCTTTCACAAAGAGATTTAGCGAGAGAACTTCAACTAATCGGCATTGATATGGATAAAAATGTTATAACCCGAATTGAAACAAACAGCCGATATGTTACTGATTTTGAGCTTCAGGCACTTAAAGAAATTTTTGATGTGTCTTATGATTATCTTATAGACGGAACAGAACAAAAATAAATATTATTAAGCATTGTAGGGGAGGGTTTCCACGCCCTCCCTGAAAAAATAAGGAACGCCACACAGGACGTTCCTTACATTATTTCTTTGTTTTTACGGTCTGGGCTTTTTTACAGCCCAGTCTTTTCTATTGTTCCGCCGCCCAAAACTATGTCGCCGTCGTATAACACAACTGCCTGTCCTTTTGTTATGGCACGCTGGGGCGTTTCGAATTTTACATAGAGCTTTCCATTCTTAACATAAGCCGTGGCTGGTTGTTCTGTATGGCGGTAGCGCACTTTTGCAAGGCAAGGAGTTTCCTTTTCAAAATTGCCCGATATAATATTTATATTGCCTGCAACAAGGGTATCCGAAAACAAATCATCGTTACTCCCTAAAATTACTTTGTTTTCCTTTTCGCATATATCGCACACAAAAAGAGGCTCTGTATGCGATATTCCAAGTCCTTTTCTTTGTCCTATTGTGTAGTTTATTATTCCGCGGTGTTTGCCCAAAACCTTGCCGTCAATATTTACAAAATCGCCTTCCGGGAAGGTCTGCCCTGTATATTTTTGTATAAAGTCTGCATAATTTCCATTGGGCACAAAGCATATATCCTGACTTTCTTTTTTTCCTGCACTTTCAAACCCGTTTTCAAAGGCAAGGCTTCTAACCTGTTGCTTTGTAAGGTCTCCTAAAGGAAAGCATACAGCACCAAGCTGTTCTTTTGACAGGTTATACAAAACATAGCTTTGGTCTTTTTCTCTATTCAAAGCCTTTTTTAAAACATATTCGCCCGTTTCTTCCGAAACCTCTACCCTTGCATAATGCCCTGTGGCAATTTTTTCTGCGCCCATTTGTGTCATCTTTTGGTACAATCCGTCAAACTTTAAGTATTTATTGCATTCAATGCACGGATTCGGCGTTTCGCCTCTTTTATATGCCGATACAAAGTTATCTATAACCTTTTTTGAAAAGCTTTCGCCAAAATCAAAAACCATATGCTTAATGCCAAGCTTTTTGCAAACCTCGGCAGCATCACGGCAGTCTTGGTCATTATTTGTATAAAGCTTCATCGTAGCGCCTATACATTCATAGCCCGCCTTTTGCATTAAAAGGGCTGTTACAGAACTGTCTACTCCGCCGCTCATTGCAACAAGTGCTTTTTTTATCATAATATCGACCTCTCTTTAACTTTAAATGTATCATATTTTTTTTATAATGTCAATGTATGTTTTTCTTGACAAACAAAGGCAAAAATACTATAATTTTTTTATTAAAGCAATTAGGAGCTGATTTTATGAAAATAGCTATATCAGGTTACGGAAATTTAGGAAAGGGTGTTGAGTGTGCGATAAAGCAAAACCCCGATATGGAGCTTTGCGCCGTTTTTACACGCCGTGCACCCGAAACGCTTAAAATTATGACAGAAAATGTGCCAGTATTGCACGTTGACAATGCTCTTAAAATGAAAGACGAAATAGATGTTTTGATTTTGTGCGGAGGCAGTGCAACAGATTTGCCTGTGCAAACTCCTTTTTTTGCAGAGCATTTTAATGTTATAGACAGTTTTGATACACACGCAAAAATTCCAGAACATTTTGCAAATGTTGACAGGGCTGCAAAAAAAGGCGGTAAAACTGCCGTTATATCGATTGGATGGGACCCTGGAATGTTCTCTTTAATCAGACTTTATGCAGAGGCTATTCTCCCGAACGGTCAGGATTATACTTTCTGGGGCAAAGGGGTAAGCCAGGGACATTCGGACGCTATACGAAGAATTGAAGGTGTTGTGGATGCACGCCAGTACACCGTTCCCGTGCCGGAAGCTTTAGCTTCAGTAAGATGCGGAAATATGCCTTCTCTTACCACAAGAGAAAAGCATACACGAGAATGCTTTGTTGTAGCAAAGGAAGGCGCAGACCTTAAAAGAATAGAAAACGAAATTAAAACCATGCCCAATTATTTTGCAGATTATGATACCACCGTTACATTTATAGATATGGAAACTATGAAAAGGGAACATTCTACTCTTCCTCACGGCGGCACTGTTATAAGAAGCGGAAAAACAGGCTTAAAAAACGAACACAATCATATAATTGAATATAGCTTAAGGCTCGATTCAAATCCGGAATTTACATCTTCTGTGCTTGTATGCTACGCACGTGCGGCATATAAATTAAACAAAGAGGGCGTAAGCGGTTGTAAAACTGTTTTTGATATTGCACCTTGCTACCTTTCTCCAAAATCGGCAGAAGATTTAAGAAAAAATCTTCTTTAAATAAAATAGTTTTTTGTTATTGAATATTTTAATAAAAAAGCAACCCCGAATAATCGGGGTTGCTTTTTTAGATTTTTTAGGTTATTGTGCCTTCCAGATAGAAATTCTATCCATAATAACTGCAGCTTCAGCACGGGTTGCGTTGCCTAAGGGGTTGATTGTTCCATCGGCATTACCCTTTACTATACCTGCATTTATCATTGCCATTATATCCTCTGCTGCGTAGTCTGCTACCAAACCTGCATCAGAGAATGCCGAAAGGTCTCCTCCTGAAAGTCCGTT
>JAZNQL010000016.1:0-2251 GCA_045590155.1 Clostridia bacterium
GTCCTTTTTTGCATATATTAAAAAGTATAATTTAAAAAAGAAAAGGAAAACCTACATAAGAAAGGGGAATTTTAATGAGAATAATGTTTGCCGCAAGCGAGGCGGAGCCATTTGTAAAAACAGGAGGGTTAGGAGATGTTGCCGGTGCACTTCCGTTAGAACTGTCAAAGGAAAACGATAACGAGGTTTGTGTTATTATGCCTTTTTATAAAAGCATAAAAGAGAATACAGCTTTGAACATAGAGTATGTATGCAACTTTTATGTTCCGCTTGCGTGGCGCAACTGTTACGCAGGCATTTTCAAAAAAAAGGTGGGCAAGCTTTGCTATTATTTTATAGATAATGACTACTATTTTTCGTCAAATGGATACGGATACGAAAATGACGGAGAAAGGTTTGCTTTTTTTTGCAAGGCAGTACTGGAAGCATTGATGCATATAGATTTTAAACCGCAAGTTATCCATTGCAATGACTGGCAATGCGGTTTTATACCGCTTTTTTTAAAAACTCATTATACACAAATAGAAATGTATAGGGGAATAAAGGTTGTATTCACCATACATAACATTGAATATCAGGGGAAAGCAGAAAAAAGCTTCATTTCCGATGTTTTGGGAGTGTCTGATTATTGGGAAGATGTTATAACAAACGACAATATGGTAAATGCGATGAAAACAGGAATAGAACTTTCTGACAAAGTTACAACAGTTTCAAAAACCTATTCCTATGAAATAAGATACGAATATTTTTCGTGGGGACTTGATAGCGTGCTAAATAAAAACGCCCATAAAATACAGGGAGTAATAAACGGAATTGATGTAAAAAAGTATAACCCCAAAACCGACAAAAATATTGCTTCGTTTTTCGACAGTAAAAACATAGAAGGAAAAAGAGCGTGCAAAGCGTGGCTTCAAAGAGAAAAAGGCCTTTTGGAAAAGAGCGATATACCAATGATTTCAATTATATCAAGGCTTGTGCCCCACAAAGGTATGGAGCTTATAGAACGTGTTGCCGATGAGCTTTGCAGTCTTGATATACAGCTTGTAATACTTGGGACAGGTTACAGAGAATACGAAGATTTATTCAGGACATTAGAACACAGATACAGAGGAAAAGTTTCGTCAAACATACTTTTTTCACAGGAACTATCCTCGCAGATATATGCTGCATCAGACTTTCTTTTAATGCCTTCAAAATGTGAACCGTGCGGACTTTCGCAGATGATAGCTATGAGATACGGGGTTATCCCGATAGTGCGCGAAACAGGAGGACTTTTTGACACTGTAAGTCCTCTTAACATACAAACCCTTGAAGGCGACGGTTTTACCTTTAAAAGCTATAATGCACACGATATGCTCGGTGCAGTAAAAAGAGGAATAGACTTTTATAATTCCGGAGAAGAAAATTTAAAAAAAGTACGTTCCAATATAATGAAAAAAGACTTTTCGTGGAAAACATCTGCCAAAGAATACATGCAGATATATAAAAACTGTATATAAAAATAAAGCTATGAGCCCTGTTTTACGCTCATAGCTTTATTTTTATTATTTCTTTTTATAAAAAATCATTCCGACGCCCGACCCCATTTTGTTGCCGGCTTTTAAGTAGTCCAAAAATCTTTGCTGTAGGCTTGTTTTTGGAACTATGGAATTAAGATCGGTATCTTTATCGCAGTAGAATATACGCCAAAAATCTTTGTTATCGTTTTCTTCATGATAAAAAACATCAAACATATCATAAAATTTTGCAAGATTTGAACCTTCAGAGAAAAGCTTGCGGTGGGGAGGATATAAAAGCCACGAGTGGCAGTGCAAAGGCATCTCGCCAGATATATTAAAGAAATCATACGCCCTATTAAAAGAATCTATTACATCTTCTTCTGTCATAGGACCGGCAGCGGGAATATGACAGTTATAAACCATATCACCCTTTTTTATATGTTTGTAGCTCTCCTGCTCAAATGGGGTAATATTGAATTGAAGTCTGCCAAGTTTTACAACAATACCGCGGTGTATGGCTCTTGCCCAGGACATAGGAATACATCCCCATACCCCGTGTAGATTGTGGCATTCGGTTGCTTTATATATCATATCCTGCATACTATCGTGAAAAACTTCTTCGCTATATCCAAGTTCTTCATATCTTTTTCTTGATGCCCTTGAAGCATATACCAAAAACACAGAGTTAACCGTGTATAAAGGTACACCGCTTTTTTCTGAAAGAAGTTCCAAAGTTTTTTCGTAAGAATTAT
>JAZNQL010000017.1:0-17321 GCA_045590155.1 Clostridia bacterium
GTTGATTTTTGCAATAAAAGTATAGGGAAGTGACGTTTATGTACAGCATTGGTGATAGGATAGTCTATCCAATGCACGGAGCGGGCGTGATAGAATCAATTGAAGAAAAAGAAATCTTAGGCGAATTACAGAAGTATTATGTGATGAAACTGCCCTTTGGAGATATGAAGGTTATGATACCCATACTCAATGTGAGCAAAATCGGCATAAGAGATGTCATTGACAAGAGTGAAGTTGAAAAGGTTTACGATTCGTTTAGGGAAGATGTGACAGAGCCTCTGCTCAGCTGGAATAAGCGTGTCAGAGAAAATATGGAAAAAATAAAAAGCGGAAATATATACGAAGTCGCAAAAGTAGTAAAAATGCTTATGTGCCGTGATATGAAAAAAAGCTTATCTACTGGCGAGAAAAAAATGCTTTCAAATGCAAAACAAATACTGATAAGCGAGCTTGTTTTAGCTAACGGCGACTCCGAAAAAGATGTTGAAGCACGTCTGGACGAAATTCTCATAGAAGAGATGGGATAAAAAAGGGGTTGTTCTTTTAAAGGAACAACCTTGTTTAATATATGCCTTTTACGGGAGGGTTTACCGTGAAAAAAACAACTGTAATAATTGCAGCTGCAGGCTCGGGCGAGAGAATGGGACTTGGTTATAATAAACTTTTAAAAGAAATATCGGGAAAACCGATTATAGCCCACACTATCCTGGCTTTTGAAAAATGCCGTTTTGTTAACGATATAATAATATCAGCATCGCAAACTGATATGGAACGCATTTTAGATATTATAAGGACTGAAAAATTTAAAAAGGTAAAAAAAATAATTCAGGGCGGAAAAACCAGAACAAAATCGGTTCATGCAGCACTTTCGGCAATAGATAAAACAGATATAGTAATGGTGCACGATGGGGCAAGACCTTTTATTTCACAAAAAGTTATAAAACAAACCCTTTTGGATGTAGAACAAACGGGTGCAACCATAGTGGCAGTTCCCGTTACCGATACTATTAAAGAAGGACAAGACTTTATAGAAAAAACACTTGACCGTACAAAGCTTTGGTCAATACAAACTCCGCAGGTCTTTAAGTTTGACATACTTAAAAAAGCATACGAAACGGGTGAAAGTGCAACAGATGATGCCTCTTTGGTAGAAAAAATAGGCATTAAAGTAAAAATTACACAGGGAGAATATCAAAATATAAAAATAACAACACCGCACGACATTTTGGTGGCAGAAGCACTTCTGGAAAAGAGGTAAATATATGCGTATAGGTTATGGATATGACGTTCATAAACTGGTAGAGGGACGAAAACTGATACTTGGCGGAGTTTTAATAGAACATGATAAAGGCTTATTAGGTCATTCTGATGCAGATGTATTGGTACATGCAATAATGGATGCATTGCTCGGAGCAGCAGCTTTAGGAGATATCGGCAAGCATTTTCCTCCTTCTGACAATACATTTAAAGATATTGACAGTATGATTCTTTTGAAAAGAGTATATGATTTAATAACCGAAAAAGGTTATACTGTTGGGAATATAGATTCTGTTATAACAGCACAAAAACCCAAAATGTTACCCCATATTCAAAAAATGAGAGAAAATATAGCAGGGGTTTTGCATACCGACATAGAAAATATAAATATAAAGGCAACTACCACAGAAAAGCTCGGCTTCGAAGGAAGAGAGGAAGGAATATCAGCTACGGCTGTTTGTATTTTAAAAAAATGAAAGGAAAGACTCTGATTGCTTAAAATAAATTTTGATACAAAAAAAGCAGAAATATTCGTTTCAGAAAAAGAAATAATGGAGTTTGCACCCTTTGTTGCTGCAGCCCACGATTTATTACATACAGGTAAAGGAAGCGGGAACGACTTTATAGGCTGGCTCAATCTTCCTGAAAATTATGATAAAGAAGAATTTGACAGAATAAAAAAGGCTGCCGAAAAAATAAGAAGCAATTCTGAAGTTTTGGTAGTTATAGGAATAGGCGGTTCATATCTTGGCGCAAAGGCTGCCATAGATTTTGTAAACAATACATTTTATAATAATCAGGATTCATCAAAACGCCGTGGTCCGCAGGTCTTTTTTGCAGGTAACAGTATAAGCTCGGCCTATCTTTATGACCTTGTAGAGCTTGTGCGCGATAAAGATATTTCGGTAAATGTAATATCAAAGTCAGGTACAACGACAGAACCTGCAATTGCATTCCGTGTATTCAAAAAATTACTTGAAGAAAAGTACGGAAAAGAAGGTGCTAGAGAGAGAATTTTTGCAACAACCGATAAAGCAAGAGGAGCACTCTTTAATCTTTCAAAGGAAGAAGGATACGAGACATTTGTTATTCCTGATGATGTTGGTGGCAGATATTCTGTTTTAACACCGGTAGGTCTTTTACCGATAGCCGCCACAGGAGCAGACATAGATGCAATGATGAAGGGCGCATACGATGCAATGGTAGCATATTCCGAACGTGACATATCAAAGAACGATTGTTATAGATACGCAGCGGCCCGCAACGCACTTTACAGAAAAGGCAAAACAATAGAAATTATCGCAAATTACGAAAGTGCATTGCACTATCTTGGAGAATGGTGGAAACAACTTTACGGAGAAAGCGAAGGGAAAGACAAAAAAGGGATATTCCCTGCAGCGGTTGACTTTTCAACAGACCTTCATTCAATGGGACAGTATATTCAGGACGGACTTCGTAACATATTCGAAACCGTTATAAATATAGAAAACGCACAGAGAGATATGCTGATAGAGAAAGAAGACGAAGATTTAGACGGACTTAATTATCTTGCAGGAAAAAGCATACATTATGTTGATAATCAGGCATATCTCGGTACAGTTTTAGCACATGCAGACGGCGGAGTACCAAGCCTTGTATTAAATGTAGAAAGAATGGACGAATATTGTTTTGGCAATATAGTTTATTTCTTTGAAAAGGCTTGCGCCATCAGCGGATATTTACTTGGCGTAAACCCCTTTGACCAACCGGGGGTTGAAGCATATAAGAAAAATATGTTTGCACTTTTAGGTAAGCCCGGCTATGAAACCCAGAGGGAAGAACTTATAAAAAGACTGTAAACATTAACTTAATAAACAATGAAAGGGGCAAAAATTATGTTAAAATTATTTATTGGAGAAAAAGGAACAGGTAAAACAAAAACTTTGATTGATGGCGTTCACGCAGCTGAAGCAAACGAAAAAGGCGATATTGTTTTTATAACAGCAAATGACCGTCATACATTTGATATCAGTTACAGAATAAGACTGATAAATGCTTCTGAAGCACATATCTCTACATACGGAGAATTTTATGGTCTTATCGCAGGTATTCTTTCACAGAACTATGATGTAACATCAATTTTTGTTGACAGTATAACAAAAATTGCAAAAGGAACAGAAGCAGAGCTTGATGAATGTCTCAATAAAATTGCTGCATTAGCAGAAGCAAAAGAAATCAGCGTAAGTGCAACAATTTCAATTAAAGAAAGCGACGCAAGCGAAACCATAAAAAAATATCTCTGATAAAGTAAAAAACTAAAAAACAAAAAACCCGTCGCTTTCGGGCGACGGGTTTAGACCTTTTATTTTATCCGAAAGGAAAGACTTATGAACTATCAAAGCACAAGAAACAGTGAAAATTCAATTAAATCTTCTGAAGCAATAGTAAAAGGACTGGCTTCGGACGGAGGATTATTTGTTCCCGACGGATTTCCTGCAATTTCAAGCGAAGAGTTTAAACTTTTAGGAACAAAAAGCTATACCGAAACAGCAGAATTTGTTTTACAGAAGTATCTTACTGATTTTACCGGGGAAGAAATAAAAAACTGTGTAACAAAAGCTTATACAGCTGAAAAATTCGAAGGGGAAGACATTGCTCCCTTGCATAAGCTTGCAGATAACGAATATGTACTGGAACTGTGGCACGGCCCAACCTGTGCCTTTAAAGACATGGCTCTTCAGATATTGCCACACCTTCTTACCACTTCAATGAAAAAAACAGGAGTTCGCGATGAAGTAGTAATATTAGTTGCAACAAGCGGGGATACCGGCAAAGCAGCACTTGAAGGCTTTTGCAATGTTGAAGGAACAAAAATAATAGTATTCTATCCCCAAAACGGTGTAAGTCATATTCAAAAACTGCAAATGGTAACACAGGATGGTAATAACGTAGGTGTTTGTGCCGTTGAAGGCAACTTTGACGATGCACAAAATGGTGTAAAAGCGATTTTTACCGATAAAGAATATTCAGAAATACTTTCTGAAAACAATATAATACTTTCTTCGGCAAATTCAATAAACTGGGGAAGACTTGTTCCGCAGATAGTTTATTATGTTCGTGCCTATGCAAAGCTTCTTACTGAAGGTGCAATAAATGATAACGATAAAATAAACATTGTTGTTCCTACCGGTAATTTTGGAAATATACTCGCAGCATACTATGCTATGAAAATGGGAGTAAAAGTTAATAAACTTATATGTGCATCAAATAGCAACAACGTTCTTACCGATTTTATAAACACTGGTATTTACAACAGAAACCGCGATTTCAAACTTACCGTTTCGCCTTCAATGGATATATTGATTTCAAGCAATCTCGAAAGATTTTTGTATGACGTTACAGACAGAGACACCAATAAGATAAATTCGTGGATGAATCTGTTGAAAGAAAACGGAAAATATGAAATAGATGATGAAACCAAAAACAAAATTCACACACTTATGTATGCAGGCTGTTGCGACGAAGAATCGACAATGCAGTGCATAAGCGACACAAAGAAAGATTATTCTTATGTAGTTGATACACATACCTCTGTTGCAGTAAAAGTGTATAATGACTATAAAGAAAAAACAGGGGATAACACTGTAACCGTTATAGCGTCAACAGCAAGTCCTTATAAGTTTGGAAAGAGCGTACTGAATGCACTTTCCGAAAAAGTTTCGGATGACGAATTTGAAAACCTGGATACTTTATTTAAAGTAAGCGGACTTTCTGTTCCGAAATCACTCGGCGAGCTAAAAACCAAAGCTATAAGATTTACAGATTGTTGTAATCCTTCGGATATGAAAAAAACAGTGTCCGAAATTTTAAAAATAAAATAAAATTTAAAAGGGCTTTTTTATAAAAGCCCTTTTGTGCATAAAATATTTTGTACTATCTTTGAGTGTAGGTAGTACAATCGGCTGATCTGTTTCCGTTACTGTTTTTTACATTAACATCAATACTTTTTGCAGTACAACAACCATCACAATTATTATAATAACAACTGTCAACCGAACATTTTATGCCGCATAAAGCTTTGCCTGTTTTTTCTGGCTTACAACAACTCATAAAAAACCTCCGCAAAAAAATTGGGTTTCCCCAAAAATATTTTGTGCTACTTTTTTTTAAATATTCAAAAAGGAAAAATTACTATGTCACTTTACGCAATATCAGATTTGCACTTGCCGCTTGGCAAAAATAAACCTATGGATATTTTCAAATCCTGGGAAAATTATGTTCAGCGAATTGAAGAAAACTGGAAAAAAACCGTCAGAGAAAACGATACCGTTTTGCTGTGCGGCGATTTGTCGTGGGCAACATATCTTGAAGATACTGTGGCAGATTTTGATTTTTTATCAAAACTTCCTGGCAAAAAGATTATTTCCAAAGGCAATCATGATTATTGGTGGACAACAATGTCAAAACTCAATAAATTTTTAGAAGAAAAAGAAATAAAAGATGTAGTTTTTTTAAATAACAATGCATATCTTTATGAAGATGTTGCCATTTGTGCGGCAAGAGGGTGGAAATCTCCTTTTGATAAAGACTTTTCAAAAGAAGATGAAAAAATTTACGAAAGAGAAATAATAAGACTCCGCCTTTCGCTTGAAGAAGGACTTAAGCTTTCAAATCGTTTGATAGCAATGCTTCATTATCCTCCCGAAGTAGGGATGAACGAAGTTTTAGAAGAATATAAAGTGGAAAAATGCATTTTTGGACATTTGCATACAAAACCCTCGTGGGACACAAGACCCGTAAATTCAAGAGATATCCTCGTTTCGGCAGACTTTCTGCAGTTTAACCCTTTAAAAATTATGGAGTAAGGTATGAATATAGAAAAACTTGCAAAAGCTTCAAAAATAGAAATTTTTGAGCATGAAAAAGAATCTGTTTGCGAAAAAATAAATACAAACCTAGAAATTATGGGCAAAATAAAAGACCTTTCAGGGGAGAAATTTTGTCCTTCTTTTTATAGTGAAGAATTAAGAAAAGACAGTTTAAAAAATTTTTCAACTACTGAAGAAGTCTTTTCAGCTTCAGCAAAAAAACAGGAAAATTATTTTGTTGTTTCAAGGGTGGTGAAATAATGTTTTCTGTGTGCGAAATATCGGAACTTATTAAAAATAAAAAAATTTCGGTAAAAGAAATAACAACTCATTATCTTAATAAAATAGAGGAAAATAAAGAACTCAACAGTTTTATAACAATATGTCACGAAAAAGCATTGGAAAAAGCCCAAAAACTTGATAATCAAAAGGAAAAAACAGGAGCTCTTTTTGGGATTCCCTATGCGTGCAAAGACAATATTTGCACAAAAGGAGTAAGAACAACCTGTGCCTCAAATATGTTAAAAGATTTTGTACCTTTTTATAATGCACATGTTATAGACAAGCTGTCGCAAAGTGTGCTTTTGGGAAAAACAAATATGGACGAGTTTGGGATGGGGAGCTTTTGTAAAAACTCTTGTTTTGGCGAAACAAAAAACCCTCACAATAAAAGCAAAACCTCGGGAGGCTCGTCAGGAGGCAGTGCTGCGGCAGTTACTTCGGGACAGGCTGCGTTTGCTTTAGGATCTGATACAGGCGGTTCAGTACGTCTTCCTGCTGCTCTTTGCGGATGTGTGGGGTTTAAACCAAGCTATGGAGCAATTTCCCGCTACGGACTTATATCTTTTGCTTCAAGTCTTGACTGTATAGGCATACTTTCAAACAATGTAAGTGATGCAGAAAAAGTGTTTTTGAATGTTTTAGGAAAAGACGCAAAAGATATGACATCAAAAAATGTTTCTCCTGCAAAAACTTTAAAAAAATTAAATATAGGAATTCCCAAAGAATACCTCGAAAACTGCGAAAAGGCAATAGAAGAACAACTTTTTATTGTTGCCCACAAGCTTGAAAAAGCAGGACATAATATAGAAACTTGCTCTTTAAAAACAACAGAATATATTGTGCCTTCATACCGCATTATTTCTTCGGCAGAAGCAAGCTCAAATCTTGCAAGATTTGACGGAATACGCTTCGGCCTTTGCAAAGAAGGCAGAACATGGGAAGAAACTTTAATAAAAACAAGAAGCCAAGGTTTTGGCACAGAGGTTAAAAGCAGAATGTTGCTTGGCAACTTTGTTTTAAAAGCAGAAAATTATAATGAATATTATGAAAAAGCTGTTTTGGCAAGAAATAAAATAAGAATAGATTTCAAACAAGCTTTTGAAAAGTATGATTTTCTTCTCACTCCAACAACACACCGCACCGCATCAGATATTGAAAAATACCCTGAAAGCTTTTCTGAAATGTGTCTTGGAGGAGCAAATCTTGCTTATCTTCCTGCAATATCATTAAATGCAGGTTTTTATAACCAAATGCCTTTTGGAATACAACTTATAGGTGCTGAAAACGCTGATTTTGATTTGCTTTACGCAGGCAAACAACTGGAGGAATTGTGCAATGAACTATAAAGCGTCGGTAGGGTTAGAGGTGCATGTAGAACTTTTAACTCAAACCAAAATTTTTTGCAGTTGTAAAAATGAATTCGGCGGCAAAGAAAATACAAGATGCTGCCCTGTTTGTATGGGCTTTCCAGGAACATTACCTGTTTTAAATGAAAAGGCAGTAGAATTATGTGTAAGAGCAGGTTTAGCTTTAAATTGCAAAATAAACGAAGCCTTTTGTATGGCAAGAAAAAATTATTTTTATCCCGATTTGCCAAAAGCTTATCAAATATCGCAGGATAAAAAACCTGTTTGCGAAAACGGATTTTTAGATACAAAATACGGCAGAGTAGGAATTTTAAATATACATATTGAAGAAGACGCCGCAAAACTTGTTCATAAGGATGGAAAAACACTTGTTGACTATAACCGCTCGGGAGTTCCGCTTATAGAAATAGTAACAGCTCCCGATATTCATTCAAAAGAACAGGTAAACGAATTTTTGCAAAACCTTAAAAAACTTTTAAAATCAATATCTGTCTCTGATTGTAATATGCAGGAAGGCTCTTTGCGATGCGATGTAAATATTTCTATGCAAAAAGAAAACGACAATACCTTGGGCGAAAGGTGTGAATATAAAAATATCAATACCTTCAAAGGCGCAGTTAATGCAGTTGAGTTTGAAATTAAACGCCAAACAGAAATATTGAATTTTGGCGGTAAAGTTGAAAGAGAAACTCGAAAATGGGATGATATAAAAAAAGAAAGCACAATTTTAAGAAAAAAAGAAAATATAGCGGATTATTGTTATTTTGAAGAACCGGATATACCTTTAATAAAAATTTCTCCCGAAACCTTAATAAAAATAAAAGAAACAATGCCCGAAAATTCACATCAAAAAAAGCAAAGATATATGAAAGAATTTTTGCTAAGCGATTATGATGCAGAGCTTTTAAGTCAAAACTATTCAGAGCTTTTTGAAGAGGCAGTTAAAGCGGATGCAAATGCAAAAGAAACTGCAAATATTATTTTAGGTAATATAAGTAAGCTTATAAATGAAGGAAAAAAGCTTACCTTCGGTGGCGATAAGCTTGCCGAGCTATTACTATTACAGGATAAGAAAATAATAAATAAAACCATAGCAAAGCAAGTGCTCGAAAAAATGTTTGAGTCAGGAGAAAGTCCCGAAAAAATAGTATCAGAAAATAATCTTGCTCAAATAACAGATACAGAAAAAATAAAAGAAATAGTTTTAAAAACACTGTCAGAAAATCAAAAAGCCGTTTTGGAATATAAGCAAGGAAAAAAACAAACATTTTCTTTTTTGCTTGGCAAAGCACTCGAAAAATCAGAAAAAAGGGCAAATGTTCAACTGTTACAGGAAATATTGAAAAGTATGCTTGACAACAAAAAAGCGGTGTAAAAATTACACCGCCTTTTTAGTTTTGAGAAAACTTTGTTTTGGTCTGATTTATTTTGCTTTGTTCTGCACCTTCGGGAGCATACCAGCCTTTTTGCTGCATAACAGAAAAAAGCTGATGCTGCATTTCAAGTGACTGATTTAATACATCTTTAAAGCTGTAATGAAGCTGGTCTGTTGTAGATTCAGTAACAGCAGTATGATAAAGATTAGAAAGAGTTTTGCTTGTTAAAAGCACATCGTCCATGTATTCGCGGTCTGTCATATTTTGTTTTGCTGGCATAAAAAAACCTCCTTAGCTATTTAATTGTGAAAGTAAGCAGTTATAGTGTTGAGCGTGCTGCATCGACATTTCTGTAAGCACATTTTTCAGGCTTTCGTCAGAAACCTTGCTTGCATAATCGTTGCATTGAGTTTGAAGCTGCTGCTCCATGTTCAATGAATCTTCAAGATACATAAGTTCTTTTGCGGTCATATTCATAAACCTCCTTTAAAAATGTGGTAAATTTATTTTGCACAAAAATAGAGTAAAAATACCAAAAAATAAAAAATATTAAAAAAATATGTTTTTTCTATTGACTTTTACCCAATATATTTATAAAATATATATAAGTGAAAGTGGGGTAGTGTGACTTTGAGAATTATTTCCGGCACAGCAAGAGGAAAAAAACTTTTAAGCCTTGAAGGGGAACATACCCGCCCTACAACCGACAGAGTGAAGGAATCACTTTTCAATCTTATAAGTCCGTATGTTTTTGATTCACAGGTGCTAGACCTGTTTGCAGGCAGCGGGGCACTTGGGGTTGAATCTTTGTCAAGAGGTGCAAAGGAAGTTGTTTTTATTGATAATTTTGCGGATGCACTTTCTGTTACCAAAAAAAATGTACAAGCCTCTCGGTTTGAAAATGCACAAGTTTTGCTTTGCGACGCGCTTGATTTTTTAAAAAGAACCGAAAAAAAGTTTGACATAATATTTGTAGACCCGCCGTATAAGGCAGACCTTTATAATGAGGTTTTGTTTTTAGCACACAAAGTGCTTACAGAAGATGGAATTATAGTTTGCGAAAGCGATGTGCCTATATTGCCATCAGGGTATGAAGTTTTAAAAGAAAGAAAATACGGCAAAACATTTATTACAATATTAAAGGATAACAAAAAATGAGAATAGCTGTGTATCCCGGCAGTTTTGATCCGGTTACAAAAGGTCATATTGATATTATAGAACGCAGTGCAAAAATTGCCGATAAACTTTATGTAGCCGTATTTATAAATAACGAAAAAAAACCTCTGTTTACAATGGAGGAAAGGAAACAATTGCTACGGCGTGTCCTGGGGCATCTTGATAATGTAGAAATAGTTGCATTTGAAGGGTTGCTTGTAAACTTTGTAAAACAGGTAAATGCCGATGTAATAATAAAAGGCTTGCGTGACAGTAAGGACTTTGAATATGAGTTTCAGATGGCACATGCAAACCGCATAATGTATGACGGGGCGGAAACGCTTTTTATGCCGTCCAGCCCGGGCGTACAGTACTTAAGTTCAAGTATTGTAAGAGAAATAGCTCGATACAACGGTAATTTAGACGGACTTGTTCCCGAATGTATACAAAAAGATATTTATGATAAAATAGGAGGATAATCACGTGGAAATTTTTGATGTAATTGATCAGATTGAGGACATTGTTGAGAACAGCTTTACTTTACCGATTTTCAGAAAAACACTTATTGACAGAGATGATATAATGGAGCTTTTAAGTGATTTAAGACTTCGTTTGCCTGAAGATTTAAAGCAAGCTAAATGGCTTAAAGACGAAAGATCCGGTATCATAGCAAGCGCTCATCAGGAAGCAACAAACATCGTAAAGGATGCAGAAGAAAAGGTTGCTCAAATGGTAGAAGAACATGAAATCACAAAGAAAGCATACGACCAGGCAAACGAGATTATAACAAATGCACAGAAAAATGCAAGAGAAATCCGTCTTGGAGCAAGACAGTATGCTGAAAATCTCTTAACAAGCCTTGAAGAAAGACTTATCCGTCAGGCAGAAGAAATAAAAGCCGGCAGAGAAGAACTTCGCAGATAAGAATAATTAAATCAAAAACCGCATATAAATATGGTATAAAATTTATAGGCGGTGTTTTGATGAACAGTTTTAGAGTATTTAATCTTAAAAAAATTCTACAGGCAGCGTTTTATATTTTGCTGCCTGTAGTTTTAGGCTTTGTTGTAACACAGGTTATAGGAGAAACAGACTCTTTTTATAAACCCTTGCAAAAGCCTCCGCTTGCACCGCCACCGATAGTATTTCCTATTGTGTGGACAGTGCTTTATTTGCTTATGGGCATAGCTTCATACCTGGTGCGGGATAACAAAGCGGCAATGTTTGCTTTTTACTTGCAGCTTGCTATGAATTATGCGTGGGTATTTTTGTTTTTTGGATTTCATCTTATAGGTTTTTCGGCATTTTGGTTAATACTTTTAATTATTGCGACAATAATAACAACCGTACTTTTTTGGAAAGATAATAAAGCCGCAGGGATATTGATGATTCCTTATAATATATGGCTGTTTATAGCCTTATATTTAAATGTCGGCATAGCAATATTAAATTGATTTTAAAGACAGACATTTGTCTGTCTTTTTTTTATTTTCTAAAAAGCATAATAAAATAAAAAACAGTAAATAATAGCAATATGATTATAGCATTTGTAAGAACAATAATTTTGTATATTTCAGTAATGATTGCAATGAGACTTATGGGAAAACGCCAGCTTGGCGAAATGCAACCAATGGAGCTTATTGTAACAATAATGATAAGTGATCTGGCATCAGTTCCCATGCAAAACACGGGGATACCTCTTTTAAATGGTCTTATACCTATTTTCACTATTTCATTTTTGGAAATACTCTTTTCTTTCCTTGCCCTTAAAAGTAAAAAGAGCAAAGAAATTTTGGTGGGCAAACCCAGCATCATAATAAAAGACGGAAAAATAAACAAAAAAGAAATGGAAAAGCTACGCTTTACTCTTGATGATTTAAAGGAAGAAATCCGCAAAAAGGACATCCGTAATATTGAAGATGTGCAAATGGCAATACTGGAAACAGACGGCGGCTTCAGCGTGTTCCCTAAAGATAAAGCAGCCCCTCTTACCAAAGGAGACATAGAAAAATGAGAAGTCTTGTAATTTCAATCTGTATACTTGCTTTAATTTTAGGAGGAATGTTTTGGTATTATAGCCTTTTGTCCGATTTAGACGAGCAAATGCAAACTATGCTTTCTGATTTGGATACCCAAATAAAAGAAGATAAATGGGAAGAAGCAACCAAAACCGCCGAAAAAATAAATAAAGAATGGGAGGAAAAAACACGATGGCTGTCATGTCTTATAGAACATGACGAAATAGATAATATTATGATAACTGTTGCAAGTCTTGAAAAGTTTACAAAATACAAAGAAGAACCCGAGTTAATGAGCGAACTTTCAAAACTTCAAAAATTGATAAGTCATATCCCAAGAAAAGAAAAACTAATACCGGAAAATCTGTTTTAGGAGGAAAAATGAAAGCAATAATAATGGCTGGCGGGGAAGGAACCCGTTTAAGACCTCTTACCTGCACAATGCCAAAACCAATGGCAAGGGTAATGAACAAACCGATAATGGAGCATATCATAAACCTGCTCAAAAGAAATAATATCACAGATATAGCGGTAACCCTTATGTATATGCCGGAAGAGATAAAAGAATATTTTGGTAACGGCGAAAAATTCGGAGTAAATATATCATATTTTTGCGAAAAAGAGCCTTTGGGCACAGCGGGAAGTGTTAAAGCTGCCTCGGAATTTATTGATGATGATTTTCTTGTAATCAGCGGGGATGCCCTGTGCGATATAGATTTGAATGAATGTATAAAGTATCATAAAGAAAAGCAAAGCGACGCAACACTCGTATTAAAATCAATGGAAGTTCCGCTTCCTTATGGTGTGGTCGTTACAAATGCAGAAGGAAGAGTAATTAGATTTTTAGAAAAACCTATGTGGAGCCAGGTGTTCAGCGATACTGTAAATACAGGCATATATATTCTCTCGCCTTCGGTATTAGAGGCAATAGATCAAGTTCCGTGTGACTTTTCAAAGGATGTTTTTCCAATCCTTTTAAGCGAGGGCAAGCCAATATACGGCTATCTTACAGAAGGCTATTGGTGTGATATAGGTAACCTTGATGCCTACCGGCATTGTCATTACGATATAATGGATAATAAATTAAAACTTGATATCGAAGCTACCGATTATAAGGTTGAGGAAGGTGCAAAAATAGGGAAACCCGTCTTTATAGGTAACGGCAGTGTAATAAAAAAAGGAGCAACCATAGATGCTTACAGCGTGATAGGGGATAATGTAACTGTGTATCCCGGGGCATCTGTAAAACGCAGTATAATTTATGACGGAACTGTTATAGGACATAATTCACAAATACGCGGAGCAGTAATATGTAAAAAGAGTGTTATAAAACAAGGCGCTTCTGTATACGAGCAGTGCATTGTAGGCGAAAACTCGGTAATAGGAGAAGATACAAAAATAAAGCCCGGCGTAAAAATCTGGCCATCTAAAGTGTGCGGCGACGGCGAAATTATAAACGAAAATATTATATGGGGCAATGCATTAAAAAGCGGACTTTTCGACGAAATACGAATAAAAGGCGAGGTAAACACAGATATAAGCCCCTTTCTTGCAAGCAGAATAGGAGCAGCCTTCGGGAGTATGCAAAAGGGAGGTAAAATAGCCGTAGCATCTGACGGCAGCGGAGCGGCAGATATGTTAAAAGCAGCCGTAAGGTCCGGACTTATGTCAACAGGTGCAAAGGTGTTTGATTTTGGTGCACAGCAAATACCCGTTACAAGAGCGGGAGTTTATTCTCATAATCTTTGCGGCGGGATACACATTTCCTCTTATTGCGATAAAGATGGTGGAGCGTGTCATCTTGATATACTTGACTCTAACGGGGCAAATATAAGCAGAGATGCAGAGCGAAAACTCGAAAGAATTTTAAACTTCGAGGAATTTGTAAGGGCAGAACCCGACGAAATCCACGAACCTGCATATATAGGCGAATATAAATTTTATTATCTTGAAAGTATATTAAATTCCCTTTCTTCCGAAAAAATTGATAAAAAGGTTTTATTTGGATTTTCGGGCAAATCGGAGGGTGTGCGTGATATACTTTCGTCGGCAGCAGAAGAACTTGGGGCAAGTTTTTATTTTAAAGAAAACATAAATCTTCACGACGAAGAATCAGTAAAAATTTTTGCAGAAGAAACGGTTTTGCGAGGATGTGCCTTTGGCGCAGTATTTGACAGATTCTGTGAAAAAATGATACTGATAGACGAGCGTGGAAGTATTATAGATCAAGACCTTTACACAGTTCTTACAGCTCTTATAATAATGAAAAAGTACAAAAATCCGTTAATAGTTGCAAGCGTTTCTGTTCCTGATGCAATAGACAAGCTTGCCACAAAATACGGAGCGCGCATTTTAAAAACCAAGGAATCCGAGCTTGATATTATGCAGATAATGTCAAACGATAAAGAAAACAATGAAATGCGTGATGAATTCTTATTTGCCTGCGATGCAGCAGGAACAACGATAAAAATACTTGATTATTTAAATAGCGAAAACCTATCTCTTTCAACGCTTACCTCCGAAATACCTCCATTTTATATAGTCAGAAGGGATATTCCCTGCAAAACAGGCGAAAAAGGCAAAATAATAAAAGAAATAAGCAAAGACCTTAAAAACAACAGTGAAGTAGGGGTAAGGATAGAAGAAAATAATGCACGCATTCTTATAATACCTCATGCAACCCGACCAATGTGCAGGATAATCTGCGAGTCAGAAAACGAAGAATACGCCGAAGCCCTGACCGAAATATACGAAGAAAAAATAAATGAAATAAAAAATATCAAAACGGGCAATAATTAACAAAGATAAAGCAGCTTAAAAGCTGCTTTTCTTGTAAGGAGGCATTATGAGAAAAATACTTAAAAGAAGCTTTAGATATATAAGTCATGAATATGAAAAAAGAGTAAGCAAAAGCAATATAACCCCAGGGTCTGCAGAAGAATGGCTTGTAGATAACTTTTATATAATAGAAGATGATGCAAAAAGCCTCATGCAAGCCTTGAAAAACGAAAAGGTATACTCTAAAAAGAAAAAAGAATCTGTATTGCCAAAAGCGTATGAGTATTTAAGAGAAAATGATTTGCTTGTAAACGAAGCTGATTTGTCAGACTTTCTTGAACGCAAACAAAAAATAACTCCATTTTCTCTTTCAGAACTAGAAATCTTTCTTGATACATTAAAAGTAGCAGTTATATCCGAAATAGCAGATATGGGCTTTTCGGATTCGGCAAAAATGAGCAACGCCATAAAATCTCTTTGTGCAATACGGGATATAGATTGGAAAAGTATGTTTGCAGAGCAAAGCGTTACCGATAAAATTTTATCTTCGGATATAGTTTATTGCGATATGAGCGATGAAAGCAAAAATTATTACCGCAAACAAATAAAAGCTATATCTCAAACTCTCAATGTGCCCGAAGAGGATATAGCAACAAAGGCAATAGCACTTTGTAAAAACAAAAAAGAAAAGGAAGGTCATGTAGGGTATTACCTTTTTTCAAAAGGAAAGAGCATACTTTTCGAAAGCTTTGGTAATAAAGTAAGAAAAAAACAAGGTAAAAAAATATATTTTATAATGATAGCATTGCTTACCTCATTTATCTTGGCACCCGTATATATTCACACAAAAAGTCTTATGGGTGTGTTGCTTGCATTTTTGCCCATTTTTGATATAAGTATAAATCTTGTAAACTATGCTATTTTAAAGGTAGTACCTCAAAGACATATTCCAAGATTAAGAGAAGAAAAATGCAAAAACACACCCTTGCTCGTAATATATCCTGTGCTTTTAGGGGATAGCAGCACAGCAAAAAAAATGTGTCATAATATGGAGGTTGCATATCTTGCCAATAAAAGTGAAAACATTTATTTTTCAATAGTGGGAGATTTTCGTGACAGTGACAAAAAAGATATGCCATCGGATAACGAAATAATAATTGCTGCCAAAAAAGAGATTAAAGAGTTAAATGAAAAATACGGACAACACTTTTTCCTCCTTCACAGGGAACGAAGCTATAATTCTGTGCAGAAAAAGTGGCTCGGACGGGAACGCAAAAGAGGAGCAATAGAAGATTTAAACAGGTTTTTACACGGCAAATATACTTTTAAACATATAGAGGGCAACACAGAAAAAATAAAAGGGATAAAATATGTTTTAACATTAGATGCTGATACATTTCTTCCAAAAGATGCTGCATTAAAGCTTTTGGGAGTTATGCTGCATCCGCTTAATAAGCCACGCATAAAAAACGGAGTTGTTTACGAGGGTTATTCTATAATAGAACCAAGAATAAGCACAGAGCTTTTAAGCTGTAACAAGTCGTTTTTTGCTTCTGTATATGCGGGTCAGGGAGGAGTAGACACATATTCGTCTACCGTACCCGATATATATACAGATCTTTTTGGAGAATCGGTATTCACAGGCAAAGGAATTTATGATGCAGATATATTTGCAAAATGTATGGACGGAAAACTTCCTGATAACACAGTTTTAAGCCATGACCTTTTGGAAAGTTGTTATTGTAGGTGCGCTCTGGCTTCTGATGTGGAAGTATATGATGGATTCCCTCATCGCTTTTCATCCTATGCAACACGATTGCACAGATGGATAAGAGGCGACTGGCAGATAATAACCTGGCTTTTTGATAAAAAAATTTCCAATCTTTCAAAGTGGAAGATATTTGATAATTTAAGACGAAGTTTCAACCCCGTATCGCAGGTAGCTCTTATAATTTTTGCGTGCAGCTTTCTGTGGGAATATAAATTTGTGTGGATTTTAACAGCCATCCTTTCCCTTACACTTCCTATGCTTTTATATCTTTTTGATGCATTTTTGTCAAAAAGTTATATTTATATAGGAGACAAAATAAATGCCGATATAGTTTACGGTGTACGTGCCTATATTTATCAAAGCACTCTTTCGGTAATACTTTTAGCATATACAGCAGTTATTTCGTTAAATGCTGCTTTTTTGGGATTATACAGGCGTATAAATAAAACCAAAGCGCTCCAGTGGGTAAC
>JAZNQL010000018.1:0-8555 GCA_045590155.1 Clostridia bacterium
TATGATACCTACGGATTCCCCATTGACCTTACAATAGAAATCTTAGAAGAACAGGGCTACTCTGTTGACAGGGAAGGCTTCGATAAAGAGATGCAGGCACAACGTGTACGTGCTCGTGAAGCAAGAAAAGAAGGCGAAGAAGCGGGTTGGAGCGAAGATATCTACACAAAACTCGATAAAAACCTTGTTACTGAATTTATCGGTTATAACGAATATAGTTGTGAAGCAAAGGTATCAGCAATAATTGCAGATGGTGCCGTTTGCGATTCAGCACTTGATGGACAAAGTGCAGCTTTAATATTTGACAAAACTGTATTTTATGGAGAAAGCGGCGGTCAGATAGGCGATAAAGGAATACTTTCGGGCGAAGGATTTAAAGCCGAAGTTTACGATACTAAAAAGATGGCAGGCGGCAGAATAGTACATTTTGTAAACGTGCTTGAAGGCAGCGTGCAGACGGGCGACACCGTTTTACTTTCAATAGATGTTGAAAACAGACTTTCAACACAGCGCAACCATAGTGCAACCCATCTTTTGCAGAAAGCTTTGGAAGAAGTTGTGGGCGACCATATAGCACAGGCAGGTTCCTATGTAACTCCCGAAAGACTTCGTTTTGACTTCTCACATTTTGAAGCAGTAAATCAGGCGCAGCTTGCAGAAGTTGAACAAAAAGTAAATATGGCAATACTTTCTGCAATGGCAGTAACAAAGAATGAGATGCCCATTGCAGATGCAAGAAAGCTTGGTGCAAAGGCTCTGTTTGGCGAAAAGTACGGAGAGGTAGTAAGAGTTGTTGCAATGGGAGATTACAGCATAGAACTCTGCGGCGGTTGCCATGTTGACAATACAAGCGAAATAGGTCTTTTCAAAATTCTTTCCGAAAGTTCTGTTGCTGCAGGGGTAAGAAGAATAGAAGGTATCACAGGAAAAGCTGTACTTGAATATATAGCAGAAAAAGATGCACAGATAGACCGTGTAGCAACACTCTTAAAAGCAAATAAGAACGAAATCGAAAACAAGATAAACTCAACAATTTCCGAACTTTCCGAAACAAAGAAAGAACTTGAAACGTTAAAACTTAAGATGGCAGGCGGCAAAACCGACGAACTTTTGCAAAACGCAAAACAGATAAATGGAATAAACTTTGTTTCAGGTGCGTTTGAAGGAATGGCATCCGATGAATTACGCAGTATAGGCGATAAGATTAAAGAAAAACTTGGTTGTGCGGTTGTAGTTTTAGCAGGGGTAACAGATGAAAAGATAATCTTTATGGCAATGGCATCAAAAGAAGCGGTTGATAAAGGAATCCATGCAGGAAACATTGTCCGCGAAGTATCGGCAGTAGCAGGCGGTAAGGGCGGCGGTAAACCCGACTTTGCACAAGCAGGCGGAAAAGATAAAGAAAAAGTAGCACAGGCTTTGCAGGCAGCAGAAGCTATTGTTGAATCACAGATAAAATAAGGAGGTAATTATGAACGACTGTTTATTTTGTAAAATCGCAGCAGGACAAATACCTTCTCAAAAAGTTTATGAGGATGAATCGGTATACGCTTTTTACGATATAAATCCTGAAGCACCTGTTCATTTTCTGGTTATACCAAAAGAACATATAACATCGGCAAATGAATTAAATGCTGAAAATTCAGCTGTTATAGCTCACATTTTTGAAGTTATAGCAAAGCTTGCAAAAGAGCTTGATATAGCAGACTCCGGCTACCGAATAGTTAATAATTGCGGAGAAAATGGGGGGCAGACAGTAGGACATTTGCATTTTCACGTTCTCGCAGGAAGAAATTTAAACTGGCCTCCCGGATAAATAAAAAACAAATATTAAAAAATGAAAAAGGCAGTGTAAAATTACACTGCCTTTTATATATTTAGTTTAAATAAAATTTTGACAACGCAAAAAAGGCGGCACATTTAGCCGCCCTAAAAAACGGGATAAAAAATTATGCAGCTTTTCTAAGCTTAATTGACAACTGAGCTTTTTTGCGTGCAGCGGTATTCTTGTGAAGGATACCCTTTGCAGTAGCCTGGTCAATTTTCTTTATTGCAAGGCGAAAAGCAGCTTCTGTTTCAGCAGCTTCACCTTTAGCAAGAGCAAGTTCAAAACGCTTGATAGCAGTTTTTAAAGCTGATTTAACCATCTGGTTACGAAGTGTTTTGGTTGCAATAACCTTAACTCTTTTTTTAGCTGATTTAATGTTAGGCAAGTGTATTCACCTCCATATACAAAGTGACTAAATAGGATTATAGCACACAAGCGCATAAAATGCAAGTGTTTTTTTAATTATTTTATAATTTTTTTTACGGTGGAGGAAAAATAATCCTCCACCTGTCATTTTCAATAAATTTTTAGAACTTAAAATAGTTTTTAGCGTTTTCGTAAGATATTCCGCGGATTATGTCAGAAAGAACATTAAAGTCAGCGGGATATTCGCCTTTTTCAACCCAGCCGCCTATAAGATTACACATAATACGTCTGAAATATTCGTGACGAGTATAAGACATAAAACTTCTTGAATCGGTAAGCATACCAACAAATCTGCCAAGTAAGCCTAAATTTGCAAGTGATTTCATCTGTTCTGTCATACCGTCACGCTGGTCGTTGAACCACCAACCGGAACCAAACTGAATTTTTGAAGGAGCTTCGGTTCCCTGGAAGTTACCAAGCATTGTACCTAAGACATAATTGTCTTTCGGGTTCAAAGTGTAAAGGATAGTTTTGGGCAGAGCGTCGTTGCAAGCAAATGAGTCAAGAAGCTTTGCTAAAGGCTCTGCAATGCAAAGGTCGTTTATAGAGTCAAAACCTGTATCGGGACCCAGCTTTTTATACATTTTGGAGTTATTGTTTCTTACAGCACCTATATGTAACTGCATAGCCCAGCCACGTTTTGTGTATTCAGAAGCAAAGAAACCGAGCATAAGAGTTTTATAGCCTTCTTCTTCCTCTTTTGAAACCTCTTGTCCGGCCAAAGCTTTCTTAAAAATCTCTTCGCCGTCAGCTTCAGTGATTTCGGCATAAGGAACACCTGCCAAAGCGTGGTCTGAAAGACGGCAACCCTGCTTGTCAAAGAATTCAATTCTTTCAGCTAAAGCAGCCTTTAATTCTGCAAAAGATGTAATTTTTCTGCCGCAAACATTACCTAAAAGTTCCATATAGGGGATGAAGTTTTCGGAATTGATTTCATAAGCCTTGTCAGGTCGGAAGGTAGGAAGAACTTTTGTATCAAGCTTACCTTCTTCTCTTATTCTTATATGATATTCAAGACTGTCGCAAGGGTCGTCTGTTGTGCAGATAATTTCAACATTGCTCATCTTTATGAACTTATGAGCAGAAAAACCTTCTTCTTTTATCTTTTTGTTAGCAAGGTCATAAATTTCGCGTGCATTTTCTTCGTTTAAAATAAGGTCAATTCCAAAAAAACGACGAAGTTCCAAATGTGTCCAGTGGTATAAAGGATTACCTACTGCCCACTTCAGAGTTTTAGCAAAAGCCAAAAACTTTTCAAAGTCATCCTTGTCGCCAGTCATATAATCTTCGGGAATAGCGTTTGAACGCATTGCGCGCCACTTGTAATGGTCGCCGCCGAGCATTATTTCGGTAATGTTTTTAAACTGTCTGTTTTCGCATATTTCTTTGGGATTCAAATGGCAGTGATAGTCTATAATGGGTAAATCTTTCGAATATTCGTGATACAGCTTAACAGCAGTTTCTGTTTCAAGCATAAAATTCTTATCCATAAAATCTTTCATAATTAAAGCTTTCCTTTCTTATCTTATATATAATCTGCCGCCCGTGTCCCGGATTTTGCCCTTGATTTGCAACAAAGTCAAACAAGAGTTAACCTTTGAAGGCTCAAGCCCGCTTTGACGGCATATCTGGTCAATGTGAACAGGTGTTTTGCCTATAATGGACAAAATATTTCTCTCGTCTTCTGTTAACGAAGAGTCAAAAATCTCTTTTGGAAGAGCTTTTTTGGTTTCAGTTTTTTCTGTTTCAACAGAATAAGTTTTTACCTCTTCAAATTCTTCTTTTATAAAACATTCAGGGTATCTGTATATGTATTCGGATAAAATATCTTCGGCGCTTGTTAAAAGGGAAGCCCCTTCATTTTTTATTAAAAGGTTTGTTCCCTTTGAAGTATGGCTTGAAACATTACCTGGCAGGGCAAATACATCACGCCCTTGATCTGCCGCATACCTTGCGGTCATAAGCGCACCGCTTCTTACACCTGCTTCAATTACTGCAACACCAAAAGACATACCACTTAAAATTCTGTTTCGTATTCTGAAATTTACAGGCAACGGTGGAGTCCCAAAAGGAAATTCACTTAACAAAATACCGTTTCTTACAATTTCCTCTTTCAGGTCGTGGCTTTGGGCGGGATAATTTAAATCAAGACCGCAAGCCATAATCCCTATAGTTTTTCCCTTGCCGTGCAAAGCACCTTTGTGAGATGCACTGTCAATTCCTTCAGCACAACCGCTTACAACAGTAAATCCACATTCTGCAAGGCTTGAAGAAATGCCCATCGCAGCAGAAAGACCGTACGAGCTTGCTCTTCTTGCACCCACAACACAAAACTTTGCCTTGCGCTTTAAAACCGATAAATCTCCTTTTGCGTACAAAAGAATTGGAGGAGCATCAATATGCTCTAAAAGTTCTGGGTAATAATCATCCCCAAAACGTACAAAACCTATACCAAACTTGTTTGCAAGCTCTGCTTCAGCTTTTGCGCTGTCAAGATTTTTATCGTCAAGAGCTGCAATCTGCGCAGGTTTAAGATTTAATATCATATAATCCTTTACAGATGCTTTGTATATGTTTTGTGCAGAGCCGAAATGCTTGTAAAGAGTAAAGGCTTTTGAAGGAGAAAAACATTCTTTTAATTTAAACCATAAATCGTAAATATAATTATCCAAACAAACTTCCCCTAAACAGTAATATACACACTAATTTTAAAATAAATATTTTACAAAGTTTTTACAAAGATTTTGTAAAGGAGAAAATAATGAGATACATTTCAAAAACAGTTAGTATAGGACTGATTTTATCGGTAATTTTAGGAGTAATGGGTACTTTTTTTAATATTGGTTTTGATGCATATATAGGAAACGAGCATATTGGAATTGTAAAAGGGTACGAAGAAACCCATGCCATTATAAATGAAGTAAGTCGGGATATAAATGTGCAAATAGAAGAGCCTTCTCTTTATATGAAATTTGTTTTAAAGGATGACTACACTAAAAAAGAAGACGTAATATTACGGCTTAAAGAACTTTTTGAAATAAAACACAAAGTAGCAATAGTTGCAAGCAGGGAAGACCCTGTGACGGTAGAACATAAACAAGAAAGCAAATTTGTGTGGGCAATAAAGGGCGAGATAAGCTCCCCTTTTGGCGAAAGATGGGGAAAAACACACGAGGGTATTGACATTGCGGCAAATTTAGGGGATAATATAATTGCAGCGGCAAGCGGAGTAGTAACCTTTTCAGGTTGGCAGACAGGATATGGAAAAATCATTGTTATTGACAATGGAGAAGGGTTTGAAACCTATTATGCCCATTGCAGCGAGCTTTTGGCATCTTCGGGCGATTTTGTGGATAAAGGAGAGGTTATAGCGCTGGTAGGCAATACAGGAGTAAGCACAGGTCCGCACCTTCATTTTGAAATACGAAAGGACGGCATACCGCAAAATCCGCTTGAATATTTACAAGGAGTATAAGCTTATGGTAAAGCTTGGAAATGATTGGGATAATGTTATAGGCGAAGAATTTGAAAAAGATTATTATCTTGAGCTTCGTCAGTTTCTAAAAGAAGAGTATAAAAATCATACAATATATCCAGATATGCACGATATTTTTTCGGCACTAAAAGCAACTCCCTTTTCTAAAGTAAAGGTGGTAATAGTAGGGCAGGACCCGTATCACGGACCCTCCCAAGCACACGGAATGTGCTTTTCAGTTCAAAAAGGGGTAGAAGCGCCCCCCTCGTTAAAAAATATATATAAAGAGATTCAGGAAGAACTTGGCACCTATATTCCAAATAACGGCTATTTAATGCCGTGGGCAGAGCAGGGAGTTTTGCTTATAAATACAGTTTTAACTGTAAGGGAAGGTATGCCCAATTCCCATAAAGGCAAAGGGTGGGAAACTTTTACAGGGGCAGTAATCTCTGCACTCAATAATTCAGAAGAACCAATAGTTTTCCTTCTATGGGGTGCAAATGCAGCCGAAAAGGCAGAGCTTATCACAAATCCAAAGCATAAATGTCTTTTTGCCGCACATCCAAGCCCTCTTTCGGCACATCGTGGTTTTTTTGGTTGCGGTCACTTCAAAACGGCAAACGAAATACTTATAAGCAATATAAAAAGCCCGATAAACTGGCAAATACCAAATATATGAATAAAAAAATTCCGATATAAACATACTACCTTTAAAAGGAAGTGGTTTTATTGGAATTTTTTAATGCCTTCTGGGTTGGAGGACTTATTTGTGTAATAGGTCAGATTTTAATCGACAAAACAAAGCTGACCCCTGCAAGAATACTTGTAAGCTTTGTGTGTATCGGCGTACTTCTTACTCTTATAGGAGTATACGAGCCTTTAGTCGAATATGCCGGCGCCGGCGCAACAGTTCCCATTACAGGTTTTGGATACGGACTTTGCCGCGGTGTAATGAAAGCTGTTACCGAAAAAGGACTTTTAGGCATCTTAACAGGCGGCTTTACCGCCGTTTCGGCAGGACTTGCCGCAGCCGTATTCTTTGGTTTGCTCGTGGCAATTATATTTAAACCGAAAATGAAGTAATAAAAGACACATCGTCTGATGTGTCTTTTTATTATAAATTCTGCAAAGATAAAGATCAAGAAATAACCTGTTAAACTACGAATTTGTTTCTTCGGTATAGTTTTCATTTGAAATAAATTTTTCTTCTGCCTTAAGCTGAATTTCACTTAATTGTTCAATTATGTCTGTGATTTTACTAAACAGTTCAAAATAAAGCTCCTTGTAATTTGGCATATTGCTTCATCCCTTCTTGGTAAATTTTATTATTTTTCATTTTATTTAATTATTATAAGATATAGCGCCGTAAATTGCAATACATTTGCTATGCATGCAATATAAATAATTTTATATATAATTGTTTTGCAGAGGTGATTATAATGAAAAAGTTTAAAATACCGTCTATTCCACCAACAACTAATAAATGCATTCGTTTCCCTAATAATATAATAGAAGAAGTAGAAAAGGCAATAGAGGGTAAAAACTGTACGTTTACAGCATTTGTAGTTGAAGCAGTAAAGGTCGCATTAGAAAATATAAAAGATGAAAAATAACACCAAAAAGTCAATAAAAAAAGGAGTAGCTTTCGCTACTCCTTTAAACTTTTTAAACTTATAAAAGTTCGGAAAGTGCAACTGCAACTGCAACAGTCATACCAACCATGGGGTTGTTACCTGCGCCGATAAGTCCCATCATTTCAACGTGAGCAGGAACTGAAGATGAACCTGCAAACTGTGCGTCGGAATGCATTCTTCCCATTGTATCTGTCATACCGTAGGAAGCGGGGCCTGCAGCCATGTTGTCGGGATGCAATGTACGGCCTGTGCCGCCGCCCGAAGCAACTGAGAAATATTTTTTACCCTGTTCGATACATTCTTTCTTGTAAGTACCTGCAACGGGATGCTGGAAACGTGTGGGGTTAGTTGAGTTACCTGTAATGGAAACGTCAACACCTTCAAAGTGCATTATAGCAACGCCTTCTCTAACATCGTCAGCGCCGTAGCAACGAACCTTTGCACGTTCGCCCTTTGAATATGCAGTTTCGCTTACAATGTTAAGCTTGCCTGTGTAGTAGTCAAATTCTGTTTCAACAAAAGTAAAGCCGTTGATTCTTGAAATAATCTGTGCAGCGTCTTTGCCAAGACCGTTTAATATAACTCTTAAGGGGTTCTTTCTAACCTTGTTTGCAGAGTTTGCAATACCTATAGCACCTTCAGCAGCAGCAAAAGATTCATGACCTGCTAAAAATGCAAAACAAGCTGTTTCTTCACGAAGAAGCATAGCACCAAGGTTACCGTGGCCTATTCCAACTTTTCTGTCATCTGCAACAGAACCAGGAATACAGAAAGCCTGTAAACCTTCGCCGAGGATTTCAGCAGCCTCGCTTGCACTCTTATAGCCCTTCTTAATAGCCATAGCAGCGCCTACAATGTAAGCCCAGCAAGCATTTTCAAAACAAATGGGCTGAATGTTTTTAACAATGTTGTAAACATCAATGCCTTTTTCGTCGCAAATGGCTTTAGCTTCTTCAATAGAAGCAATGCCGTACTTGTTTAAAGCAGCATTGATCTGATTTATTCTTCTTTCATAACTTTCAAATAATGGCAGTTTCAAAATCCTCCTTTCTTATTGCTGACGGGGGTTGATAACCTTAGCGGCATCATCAAACCTGCCGTACTGACCTGAAGCCTTTTCCAAAGCTTCGTTAGCGTCTGTACCCTTCATTATCATGTCCATCATTTTTCCAAGATGAACAAACTTGTAACC
>JAZNQL010000019.1:0-62221 GCA_045590155.1 Clostridia bacterium
TCAATAAAAAATATTATTGAGCTTTTGTTGGCTCATAATTTACGTTTTGTACTGGTTTGTACATGTTAAAACTTTTAAAAAGTCTTTGTTTACTCAAGTTTTCTTGAGCCCTTTTACGCTATTTAATTTTCAAGGTCCGATATGCCCCTCTCTTGCGAGGGAACTTCATTATAGCACTTTTAAAAAGACTTGTCAACAGGTTTTTTAAAATTTTTAAAACTTTTTGTCGAACCAGTTGTTCCTTTTATCGGCGCAACGTGTGTTATTATAGCACCGCAAAAATCAATTGTCAAGACTTTTTTTGAAAAATTTTTAAAATTATTTTTCCTTCCTTATTATAATGTTTTTTAAAAAAACTTCATTCTTGTAATTTTGTTTGTTTACTTTATTGACAAAATATTAGTTAATATATTATAATATATTTTCTAGAGAAGATAAATTTTACATAAGTGAAGGAGAGATTATTATGAGTCTTGAAAAGCTTTCTGCAATGTCAAATAAATATGTTTTGGGCAGAGGAAACATATCCTTTAAAGACGATGATCATTTATGGATAAAGGATTTAGGCACAATATCCACCGAAGAAATCGTTAAAATGGACAGAAAAAGTGTTGAAAATGACTGTCCTGATGCCGTTTTGCACAACATTTTCGCTTTTTCGTATGTATGCCATACACATTGTGCTGTTATAAACGGTCTTACCTGCTCTAAAGGCGGACGCGATCTTGCCTTTAAACTTTTGGGTGACGAAATAATCTGGATTGATAACGAGGAAACAGGTCGTTCACTTTCAGAAAAAGTTGAAGATGCAATGACCGAATTCAAGGCGAAAAATGGCAAGGATGCTCAGGTTATTCTTTTGCAAAACCATGGTATATTTGTAGCAGGAAATTCAACCGAAGAAATTGACGCTCTTTACGATAAAATAGTTTTGGCATTAAAAAAGGATGCTCCCGATTTTTCGGCAGTTGAATTTGATACAGATAAAGCAGTTATGCTTGCTCCTGCTATAAGAATGCTTGCTTTACCCGTTGTTACATTTGCGTGCAATAAAACAATAGCTTGCTTTGTTGAAAGTAAAGAAGCTTTTGAGGCGGTAAGCTCTGCCTTCACTTTTGAACAAATTGTTTACTGCAATGCTGAGCCTTTATTTATTGAAAAGAGTGACGATATTGAAAAGCAGTACGAAATTCTTGTTTCGGCAATAAATACTTACAAAGATACATACGGCTGTAACCCGAAAATTATAGCTGTTGAAGGTCTTGGTGTGTTTGCGGCAGGTGTTTCCAAAGAAGATGCAGACACCGCAATGCGCCTGTTTACAGATGCTATGAAAATAGCTTTGTATGCAAAATCTTTTGGCGGTCATTCCTTTATAAAGAGTAATGAATCTTGTATCTGTCGCGAAAATGCATGTTCTGCAAAAAAACGTGCCCAAGAAAAAATTGTAATTGTTACAGGCAGTGCACAAGGCTTTGGGCAGGGCGTTGCTGAAGAGCTTTTAAAAGAAGGTGCAAACGTAGTTGTTGCAGATATGAACGGCGAGCTTGCAGCTAAAAACGCAGAAGAATACTGCAAAATTTACGGAGCAGGAAAAGCTTTTGCTGCAACTGTAAATGTATCTGACGAAGAGTCGGTTAAAGCAATGGTAGATGCAACTGTACTGACCTACGGCGGTATTGACACTCTTGTAAACAATGCAGGTATTGTACGTGCCGGAAGTCTTGAAGAAATGACACTCCAAAACTTTGACCTTGTAACAAAGGTAAACTACCATGCTTACTTCCTTTGCGTTAAATATGTAACAAATATAATGAAAATTCAAAATCGTTTTAATCCCGAATACTTTATGGACGTTATTCAGATTAACTCAAAATCGGGACTTTCGGGCAGTAATAAAAACTTTGCTTATGCAGGCTCAAAATTCGGCGGAATAGGTCTTACACAGAGCTTTGCTTTAGAGCTTTGCCCATTCAATATAAAAGTAAATTCGGTTTGCCCTGGCAACTTCCTTGACGGTCCCTTATGGTGCGACCCCGAAAAAGGTCTTTTCCGCCAGTATCTTGAAGCAGGCAAAGTTCCAGGTGCAAAAACCATAGAAGACGTTAAAAGATTTTACGAATCAAAGGTTCCTATGAACAGAGGATGCCATATAATCGACGTTGCTCGTGCTATCTTCTACTGCATGGAACAAAATTACGAAACTGGTCAGGCAATCCCCGTAACAGGCGGACAGGAAATGCTTAAATAACGAAAGGATTGTGCTATTATGGATAAGTTGAATCATGAGGACAGAGAGGTTCGTCTTGCCGAGCTTCAAAGACTTATAAACGAAGAACCCGAAGTGCAAAGCACGGGCAATGTAAATAACCATATACATACATTTTATTCTTTCTCCCCGTACTCCCCTACAAAGGCAGTTTATATGGCAAGAAAGTACGGGCTTGAAACTGCAGGTATTATGGATCACGATTCGGTTGCGGGCTGTCGTGAATTTATAAAAGCAGGCGAAATTGCAAATATTGCTACAACAGTAGGTGTTGAATGCAGAGTAAGCTTTGCAGGCACTCCTTTGGAAGGGCGCAGAATAAATAACCCGGACCAAAGCACAGTAGCTTATGTTGCAATGCACTCTATTCCTCATAAAAATATTGAAAGAGTTGCTGAATTTTTTGTTCCTTACACAAAAAAACGTAATGAAAGAAACAAAAAAATGATTGCAAACCTAAATGAAATTACAGGTATTCCGCTTAATTTTGAACATGATGTTGTTCCGCTTTCGAAGTTTAATGAAGGTGGAAGTATTACAGAACGCCATATTCTTTACGCACTTGCTGGTAAGATTATGGAAAAAACCGATAACCTGCCTGACTTTTTAGAAAAAATGGGTGTTCCCGTTTCCGAAAAGGTGTGCGGCTATTTAACAGATAAAGATAACCCTCATAAGCGTTATGACCTGCTTGGTGTTTTAAAGGGATATTTTGTTAAGCAGTTTTATGTAGATGCAACAGACGAATGTCCCCACGTTACAGAATATATAAAGCTTGCCAAAGAAGTAGGCGGTATATCGGCATATGCATATTTAGGAGATGTCGGTGTAAGCGTTACTGGCGACAAGGCGGCACAGAAATTTGAGGACGATTATTTACCCTTGCTTTTTGAACAGCTTCACACTCTCGGATTTGATGCTGTAACATACATGCCTACAAGAAATACTTTAGAGCAGCTTTTAAGAGTAAAAGATTTCTGCAAGCAGTATAATCTTATGGAAATTTCGGGCGAGGACATAAACTCCCCCCGACAGACATTTATTTGTGAAGCTCTTAAAAACCCCGTATTTGCTAATTTGATTGACTCTACATGGGAGCTTATACGCCACGAAAGAGAAGAATAAACTTTTCTTTGTATATATTAACAGGAGGTATTTTTATGAACGAAACTGTTTTTACCGTACCCCTTTTAGAACTTATAGAAGAATTCAAGCTTGAATCGTTGTTTTCTCCCGAAGACATAAAAAAGAGGAAAATATCTTCTTCTGACGTTCTTCGTCCGGGATTGCAGCTTGCTGCTGAATTTTATGATTATTTTGACAATGAACGCATACTTATTTTTGGGAATATGGAAATGTCATTTTTAGGAATGCAACTTCCAAAAAGAAGAGAAGTAATTATTGATTCTCTTTTCTCCCATAATGTTCCGGCACTTGTAATTACGCATAATAATGAGCCTTTTCCTGAAATTTTAGCTCTTGCAAAAAAGTATGGTGTTCCCGTTTTAAGAACAGAAAGAAACACTTCTCCTTTTATGGCTGCTTTAATTGCGTCCTTAAACGTTCATCTTGCACCAAGAATTACCCAGCACGGTGTTCTGGTTGAAGTTTACGGCGAAGGTATTTTAATGCTTGCCGAAAGCGGTGTTGGTAAAAGCGAAACGGCTATTGAGCTTGTTAAGCGCGGTCACCGTCTTGTAGCCGACGATGCAGTTGAAATAAAGCGTGTTTCGTCAAAAGCTTTAGTTGGCAGTGCACCTAAAACTATAAAGCATTTTATTGAACTTCGCGGCATAGGTATAGTTGATGTTCAACGTATTTTTGGTATGGGTGCTATAAAGGAAACCGAAAAAATAGACTTAATTCTTAATCTTGAACTGTGGAGAGAAGGAAAAACCTACGACCGTTTGGGTCTTGATACAGAGTATACAAATCTTTTGGGAATAGACGTTCCTTCTATAACTTTGCCTGTTCGTCCTGGCAGAAACCTTGCTGTTATTGTAGAGGTTGCCGCAATGAATAACAGACAGAAAAAACTTGGCTACAACGCAGCTCTTGCTTTGGAGGAACGCCTTCAGGAGCAGTTTAAGCAAATGCAGTTTGAAGATTGATTTTTCGAAAGGATAATCTGTATGAAATATTACGCAGGTATCGATTTAGGCGGTACCAACATAAAAAGCGGAATAGTACGTGAAACAGGCGAAATAATCTCAAAAGCATCTGTTCCGACAGGGGCAGACAGAGAGCCTTCTTTGATAGTAAAAGATATGGCAAAGTCGCTTGAGATGGCTGCCGAAAAAGCGGGCATATCTTTAGATGATGTTGAAAGCATTGGTATAGGCTGCCCCGGAATCTGCGACAACGAAAACGGCATACTGATTTTTACAGAGAATATTCCTTTTTTCAATATTGATTTAAGAACCGATATAAATCGTTACCTCAATAAATCAATACCTATTTATCTGGAAAATGACGCAAACTGTGCCGCATGGGGCGAATATATTATGAATCACTCCGACAAAAAAAGTCTTGTTCTTGTAACTTTAGGCACAGGCGTTGGCGGTGGACTTGTTTTAAACGGCAAGCTTTATTCTGGCTTTAACGGCTCGGCATTTGAGGTAGGTCACACCCGCATTGTTGATAACGGATTAAAATGTGCATGCGGACGCACAGGTTGTCTGGAGCAGTATGCATCGGTTACAGCTTTAATCCGCCAGACAGCCGAAATGGCAAAATCACGTCCCGATACAGTTTTGGCAAAGAAAATCAAAGAAGAAGGAACTGTTACAGGCAAAACGGCCTTTGAACTTGCAAGAGAAAGCAATCCCGAAGGTATTGAAATTGTAACGAAATGGATAAACTATGTTGCGGAAGGGATTATAAATGTTATTAACATTATTCAACCCGAAGTAATTTTAATAGGCGGTGCCATAAGCCGCGAAGGCGATTTTCTTTTAGACCCCATCAGAAAGAAAATGAAAAACGAAGTATATACTGCTAAAGGCGTTGAAAAAACTGTGCTTTATACGGCAGCTTTGGGCAATGATGCAGGTCTTATAGGTGCAGCGTTTCTTGGAAGAAAGTAGTCTTTAAACAATAAAAAATCTGAAAGGAAATAATATGGATTATTTAAAGCTTTTCTCTGCTTTATCGAAAAATGTTTTTATTGATGAACCAATGAAAAACCATACAAGCTTTAAAATAGGCGGCAATGCCGACTGTCTTATTGCCCCTGCTTCACAGGAGGAACTTGTGGCTGTTATTTCTTTATGCAAAAAAAATGATTTACCATTATTCATTATGGGTAACGGGTCTAATCTTCTGGTAAGCGATAAAGGTATAAGAGGGGTTACGGTAAAGCTATCTAAAGCTTTTTCAGATTATTCTTTGGAAGATAATACTATTTGTGCAAGCTCTGGCGCACTTTTGTCTACTCTTGCAAGTGCTGCAGCAAAAAACTCTCTTTCGGGTATGGAATTTGCCTCGGGCATTCCAGGCAGTGTAGGCGGCGCAGTTTATATGAACGCCGGTGCTTACGGCGGAGAAATGGCACAGATAGTAACAAAAGTTCAGTACCTTGACGGCACCGAACTTAAAGAAACTACTGATTTTGATTTTTCATACCGTCATTCAGTATTTTCTCAAAATAGCGGTATAATAACAAAGGTATTTATCACTCTTCAAAAAGCTGATAAAGAAGGTATTTTAAAACGTATGGAAGAGCTTAATGCAAAAAGGCGGGATAAGCAACCTTTAACCCTTCCAAGTGCCGGCAGTGCTTTCAAGCGCCCCGAAGGCGATTATGCTGCACGCCTTATTGAATGTGCAGGCTTAAAGGGAAAAGCAATAGGAGGTGCCTGCGTTTCAGAAAAGCATGCAGGTTTTATTGTAAATACAGGTTCTGCAACTGCAAGCGATGTTCTTTCTCTTATTGAATTTATACAAAAAACCGTATTGCAGAAGTTTGGAACAGAGCTTTCTCCCGAAATAAAATATGTAGGTGAATAATTTATGCAAATTGTAATTATAACAGGTATGTCAGGGGCAGGACGTACAAAAGCTATCCGCAGTCTTGAAGACATTGGCTTTTATTGCGTTGACAATTTGCCTCCCGTACTATTGGGAAAATTTATAGAAATGTGTTCACAATCGCAGGGCAAGCTTTCAAAGCTTGCAATGGTAGTTGACGTGCGTAGCGGTTATATGTTCGCAGAGCTTGACAGTCAGCTTGTTTCGTTAAGCAAGCAGGGCTATAAATACGAAATAGCCTTTTTGGATTGCGATGATGCCGTTCTTATAAAAAGATACAAAGAAAGCCGCCGCAATCATCCTCTTTCGGAAGGCGGAAAAATTACTCACGGGATTGAAGAAGAACGTAAGATGCTTCAAAAAATAAAACAGGCGGCAAATTACGTTATTGATACATCAAATATGACCACAGCACAGCTGAACAAACGTATCGGAGATATTTTCCGTGATAAAAATGCTCCTTCTGTTATGAACATAAACGTTGTATCCTTTGGATTTAAACACGGAATTCCCGTTGACAGCGACCTTATGTTTGATGTTCGTTTTATGCCTAATCCTTTCTATGTTGACTCTTTAAAAAGCAAAACAGGAATGGACAAAGAAGTAAGAGATTATGTTATGGACTCGCCCATTAGCCACGAGTTTTATAAAAAGCTTTCGGATATGTTAAATTTTCTTATCCCAAATTATATCGAAGAAGGCAAAAGCTCTCTGGTTATCGCAATCGGGTGCACAGGCGGGCATCACAGAAGTGTTACAATCGCAAATATGCTATATGAAGAATTAAGCAAGAAAGCACAAAATTGCACACTTTTGCATCGTGATATAGATAAAAAATAAAACGTCACTTTGTGACGTTTTTTATTTTTATAAATTCTTTGATTCTTCTACTATTTTATACATTTCGCTTGCAGTGTCTTTGGTTGCATGTTCTGCTACCGACAAAACCTCTACCTTAATTTTCTTTTCGCCAAAGCCTATTTCTATTTTATCGCCGACCTTAACATCTGCTCCGGCTTTTACAGGCTTGCCGTTTATGCTTACTCTGCCTGCTGTGCACGCATCATTAGCAACTGTTCTTCTTTTTATTAAACGTGAAACTTTTAAATATTTATCTATTCTCATAGCACATCTCCTTATTATAATTTTATCATTCAAAAAATCATATGTCAATACAATAAAGTTTGTATTCATATATTTTTTTTGTGCATAATAACTGCGAGGTGATTTTTTGAAATTTTTTATTTTCCTTATTATTATAGGCTTGTTTTCGGGATGCTCTTTAAAGGATACCTCAACAAAAGAAAAAATATCCCAAAAAGCAGAAGAAAAAAAAGAACCCGAACAAATATCAAGCTTTATTACCGAAATTTTAGATACAACTCCTGAAAGAGTAAACAATTTAATTATTTGTGCAAAAACTGTTGACGGTACAGTCATTTTGCCCGATGAGGAATTTTCTTTTAACACAGTTGTCGGCGAAAGAACCTATGAAAAGGGATACAGAGAAGCAAAAATTCTTATTGACGGTATGCCTGAATATGGAATTGGTGGCGGGATATGCCAAATAAGTTCTACCATATACAATTCTGCCCTTTTTGCAGGAATGGAAATTACAGAGCGTCACGACCACGAGGGCGATGTTTTATATATCGAAAAAGGTCACGATGCTGCGGTATGCTATCAAACTCAGGATTTAAAATTTATAAATTCTTTATCTTTCCCTGTAAAGCTGTCGGTAAAGGTATCTGATGGTCAGGTGTATGCCGTTTTTTATAAGTGGGATGTTTAGTTTTCAAATAATTCCGAATCTACTTTTAAAAGCTAGTGCAACGCTCTCTTAAAGAGTTTCATTTTTTTATTTTTCTTGTTATTTATATACAAAAAGTATTGACAAACGCTAAAGCGTTTTAGTATAATATTTATATACTAGCAAAGGAGCGATGAAAATGAAAAAAATTTTGTCATTTGCACTGGTTTTAGTTCTTATGCTTACCACACTGGTAACCCCCGCAAGTGCTTTAACTTTTGCAGAAAAACTCATCAACGGTTGGACAGGCGACCTCGATAACATAAACTTTATCGAAGCCTGGTTCAAAGAATACAAAGGTCTTGAAGGCGATGCTTTATGGGCATATCTTGAAGAAGAATCAGATTATGTTATTCCTTTAAAGGACGTTGCTTTTGATGATATTGCAGGTTTAGATTCCGAAGAAGCAGTTAAGGCTTTAGGTAAACTTGGTATTGTAACAGGAAGAGAAGAAGGAAAATATTTCCCCAATGCTTCTTTAACACGTGCCGAAATGGTTACAATTCTTTTAAGAGTTTTCGGTCAGAACGAATACAAGGGCGATTTTAAGTTTGACGACGTTTTAGAATCCCACTGGGCATATAAAAACGTATTAACAGCTTACGGAATGGGTATTGTAAACGGTACTTCGGCTACAACCTTCTCCCCTGACCTTGCTCTTACATACGAACAGGCAGTTAAAATGCTTGTTTCTGCCCTTGGGTATGATGCAAAAGCGGTTGCTCTTGGCGGATGGCCCACAGGCTACATAGCACAGGCAGAAGCAATGAATATTTTGGGTTCAACAAAGCCCGCAAATACCTCTTCAGAAATTAACCGCGGTACAATGGCTCAGCTTTTAAATAACTCAATTAAAGCTACCGAGCTTGCTATTGACTATGTTGACCCTTATAAAGAAAAAATCCGTTTAAAGAAAGCTCCCAAAGAGCTTGAATTTATTGCTTTGGACACACCCATGATGAATGTTGACCGTACTTTGGCAACATACGAATCCTGCAACGAATGGGATACACTTGCCGTTCTTCAGTCGAAATTTGACAACAAGGTTATCGGCGGTGTTAAATTTGACTATGTTGGCGGTTCATACGATTACAGAAATATGGACGCTTGGCAGTGGATTCGCGATGAAAAGCTCCGTATGACATTCGATAACAAGCTTACCATAGAATCTTTCAGAGATATGGTTACAGATCCAATGTACGAAACAGGTCTTAACGTTGCAATGTACGAATTATACAGTGACGATCCCCGCCACGACAACTGGGCTGCTCTTAATACCCTTTTTGACGAATGTGACGAAGTTTTGGCAGAACGCCCCGGCTTACGTTCAAGCATAGTAGTTCAGTGCGGTACAGGCAGACGTAACAAACAGTATGGCCTTTACAACACAGGTTCGGAAACTGTTTTCACAAAAACTCCTTGTCCTCTTTCTGAAGAATACTGGAGAGTTCAGTGTTTTGAAAGATTTGCACTTGCTGCTTTAAGAGATAATATTAAAATAGTTTGTTACGACTGGGAAATGTACAGTGCTGACTCATCTCAGTACCCCGGCCCCTGCTTCTGTGACGACTGTTACAGCACCTTCGTAAATGACAGAGGATATGCTAATAACGATACTATTGCAAAAGCTGAATCAACTGTAAGAAAAAATACTATTTTTGATTCAGGTCTTTTCCAAGAATACAGATGGTATCAGGCCGAATGCATGATAGATATGTGCCAGAAGTACGTTAAGGCTATTCACGAAATTAACCCCAATCAGATTCAGGCATATATGCCTTTCTATGAAACTATCAATGGTATCTCGCGTGCACTTGGCAGTCCATGGATGCCTTCGCTTTGTTTAGAAGAAGGTACATATTCAGGTTCACTTTTAGACGTTGCAACACGTCAGGAACAGGTTGAACGCGATGGTTTACCCCTTGCAACCTGCGTAGGTCTTTGGAACGACCCCATTAACCCTGAAGACTTCCCTGCAAAAATGAACTATGCTTCGTACGATTCCGACGGATTCTGGGTATACACAGCACGTAACTTCGAAGACGGCAAAACTTATACACATCTTACCGACGGTGTTGAAAGAAATGGTGAACTTTACAGACAGGCTTGGGCAAAAGGTACCGCAATGCTTGATGAATACTTGAAGACAGGTCAAAGACTTCCCGATGAAGTATATGATATTTGGGAATACACGGTTAAAAAGATAGATGGCGAACCCACAGATGCTGACTGGGAAAAAGCTGAATGGACACAGCTTTTCGGTAAGAATGACGGTACACAGGATACAGGTAAAGTAACAAGCACAAAAGCTAAAATGCTTTGGGACGGCAAAAACATTTACGCCCAGATTCATAATTACGAACCATATATGGACGAACTTGGCGAACCTACTGTAGGTGCCCGTGACGTGTGGAGCTGGACAAAGCAGGAATGTAACGAACTTTTCTGGAAGTTCTATGATACTGCACAGGGTATACATTTAGCATCAAATCGTGAAGCTTGTAACATTTACGACTCGTGCATAACATCTGTTGGTGTTCAATCAACAATTTACGATTTCGATATTTCCGTTAAATCACAGGATTATGCGGATAAATGGGTTATGACCTTCCGTGTTCCCCTTACAGTTGACAATATAAGATATGCACAAAGCGGCGAAAAGATTAAGGTTTTACTTGGCAGATACCGTCAGCATCCTTCCCAAACAGGTAACTGGTGCTGGGCTACTGTAAACGGCCCTTATATTACATCAATGAGCCTTTGGGGCACAGCTTATTTAGAATAGTTTGAAATTTAAATTTAATCTTACATTAGCAGGCTAAAAAGCCTGCTAATGTTCCCTTTAAAAAGCAAGGAGATGAAAAAATGAAAAAATTTACGGTGTTTTTACTTACTCTTATTCTGGTTTTTTCCACTATGCAGGGATTAGTTTTAGCGGCTAAAACAACTGCCGAAAGAATTGTTGACTCATGGAACGGTGACGGCGAGTTGGTTCCTTTTATTGAACAATGGTATGAGATAGAAAAAGGTCTTACAGGCGATGCCTTAACAGAACATCTTGAAAAAGACTATGAATATATTATTCCCTTTACAGATGTAACTTTTTACGATATTGCAGGCAAAGACTCCAAAGATGCTGTTTCTTTGCTTGGTAAACTTGGCATTGTAACAGGAAGAGAAGAAGGAAAATATTTCCCCGACGCATCTTTAACCCGTGCCGAAATGGTTACAATCCTTTTAAGAGTTTTCGGGCAGGATGAGTACACGGGCACCTTTAAATTTGACGACGTTGCAGATTCCCATTGGGCATACAAAAACGTAATGATGGCTTACGGAATGAAGATTGTAAACGGAACCTCGGCTACAACCTTCTCCCCCGATCTTGCTCTTACATACGAACAGGCAGTTAAAATGCTTGTTTCGGCATTCGGATATGATGCACAGGCAGTAGAGCTTGGCGGTTGGCCTATCGGTTATATTGCACAGGCAGAAAAAATGGGCTTTTTAGGCTCAACAAAGCCTGAAAATACTGCTACCGAAATTAACAGAGGAACAATGGCCCAGCTTCTTTATAACGCACTCGATGTAAAGGAATATGCTATCGACTATGTTGACCCTTACAGAGAAGAAATTGCATTAAAAAACAATGCCGAGTTAATTCCTTTTGATGTTCCTATGATTAAAAAGGACCGTACAGTCGTAAATCCTTCGGCAGATTGCAACGAATGGGATACAATGGCCCTTCTTTCGTGCAAGGCTGACAAAAAAGTGGTGGGTGCGGTTATTCAGGACTACATGGGTGGCGACAAGAGTTTACGAAATCCCGTTGCGTGGGAGCTTGCCGATACCAAAAAGCTCCGTATGGTTTACGGAATGCGACCTTACCTTGACATATTTAATCACGAAATAGGCGATGCTATCGTCAGCACAGGAATAAACCTTTTATGTGTAGACTTTACAGGCGGTGTTGGGCAATATGACAGATTCTCAAACGTTGAAGAAATTTTGGATACGCTTGACGAATACTGTAAGCAGAATCCCGACTTAAAGATTGTTATTTCACAGCAATGCGGTACAGGTAAAAACAACACTTTATACGGCACTTTCCATTCGGGAACAACAAAAGAATATACAAAAACTCCATGTCCTTTATCTGAAGAGTACTGGAAGGTTCAGTGTTTTGAAAAAATGGCTCTTATTGCAACACATCCTTCAGTTTACGCTATAAATTTTGACTGGGAAATGTACGGTGCAGATGCTACACACTATTCTGACTACTGCCATTGCGACAACTGCTTTAACCGTTTTGTTACAGGCAGAGGCTACGAAAACCTTGCCGATACAGCTGCTACCGAGCGTAAAGCTGCATTACAGAGTGCAGGTCTTGTAAACGAATATAACTGGTACCAGAAAGAATGCATGATAAGCATGGTTCAAAAATGGGTTAAGGCTTTACACGAAATTAACCCCAACCTTATCCTTGGTTATATGCCTTTCTATGAACAGGGTATAAATGGTATAACCCGTGCACTCGGCACTCCCCAAATGCCCTGCATAAATTTTGAAGAAGGTACTTACTGGGGCAACGTTTACGATGTATTGGATAAAATAGAAACATATAAAAACCAAGGCGTGCCTGTTGTCTCTTTGACAGGGCTTTGGAACGACCCTCTTCCTGCCGAAGAATTTACAGAGCATATTGAAGAAGTATCCTACCATACCGACGGATACTGGGTATATGCGGCTAATTATTTCAGAGATAACACCAATTATACATTTCAGGCTTTAGACGGCATTGAGCGTAGCGGCAAGCTTTATCTTGAAGCTTTAGCTAAAGGTAACGATCTTATTGACGAGTATCTTAAGACTGGGAAGGCTGTTCCAAAGCCTTATCTTGAAAATCCTGAATACGAGTGTGCTCGTATAGACGGTGAACCAACAAAAGAAGACTGGGCAAATACTCCTGACACAGAAAGCTTCAGACAACCCATACGTCATTATCTTGCAAATAATGTAAGATCTTCTGCAAAGATGCTTTGGGACGGTCAAAATATGTATGTACGTATAACAAATTATACAAAAAACTTTGCTTCTATTCCTGAACAACTCAAGCTTGAACGTGATGCTCTTACAAGAAGAGGACAGGAAGTAAACGACGTTTTATGGGCGTTCCCCGGTTCACGAGAAGGGGTTCATATTATGGCAAACAAGGATGCCGGAAGTATTTATGATGCTTATATAAATAACGGAATCGAAGATTCTTCACGTAACTGGGATGGTATTGAGGTTTCGAGTTTTGACAGTGAATCTGCTTTGAACGAATGGGTTATGACCTTTAAAATCCCCCTTACCATTGACGGTAAAAATTATGCAAAGCAGGGCGATGTAATTAAAGTATTGCTTTATACTTCAACAAGCCATCCTTCAGACCCGCGTCCTATGCTTTGGTCAGCGACAACAAACTCTTATATGGGTGCAGGCCTTTTAACTCAAGCTAACATGGAAAAATGGAGTAATGTTACTTTAAAATAATCTTTTATACAAATAACCGACAGGCAAAAAGCCTGTCGGTTATTTGTTTTTTAAATGTTTTTTATGTTCCGACGGAGAAACCCCGAAGTTTTTTTTATACAATTTATAAAAGGTTGAATAGTTTGAAAAGCCGTATTTAAGACTTATATTCTGTGCCTTTTCGCCTTTGTGTATTTCGGCATACGCCGACATAAGCCTTTTTTGTAATATATAATTTTTTATGCTTATGCCAAAGTTTGTTTTAAAGGCGTGCGAAATATGCGAAACCGAATAATTAAACCTGCTTGCAAGGCTTTTGAGATTTAAATCTTTTTCAAAGTTATTATCGATATATATCATAAGCTCTTCCAGAAAAGAAAGCTCTTTGCTTTTTGTTTCTTTTGTTGTATTTTGGCTATATTTTATTGCATAAACAATATCTGTTGCAACACAGGATAAAATTTTATCAAAATCTTCTTTAGTTACTTTTGAATAACATTCAATAAGATATTTCATATTTTTTACTATTCTGTCCGAAGACAAAAGTGTAAGTATATTCTTCCCTTCAACTGCCTGTTCTAAAATTCTTTCGTCAATAAAATCGGGATGAATGTTTATTATACACCTTTCGTAATTTTCAACCTCGTCCAAAACGTGAAATTTGTGATATATTCCCGGCAAAATGATTACAAGCTGATTGGGTAAAAGTGTTTGCTTTATATTTTTGTTTATAAATTCCACTTTTCCGCTTAAAAACAAATATATTTCGCAATGGGAATGAAATTGCATTTCGTTATAAATACCGGTATCGCCCTTTTGATAAATAAAATCTACAAAATCACTTTCGTACACTTGTCTTTTTGCACCTGTCATTTTGCCACCTCCCGTTATTTTTACTCATTTTAACATAAGACAAAAATTTTTGCAATGTTTTTAATTTTTATTGATTTCCCCCTTTTTTTGGTGTATAATTTTACATATTTATTATACGGAGGATAAAATTTATGACTTGGTTTTTATTTGCACTTATTTGTACTCTTGGCTGGGGCTTTGCTGACCTTTTCTATAAAAAAGGTTCTGACGAGCAGGATTCTCAATCTCATCTTAAAATAGCAGTTTGGGTTGGTCTTGTTATGGGCGTGTGCGCTATTTGCTTACTGCCCTTTTCAGAAACAAGCTTTTCGTTTGCTTCGCTTTTAGACAATTCTGTTAAATATTTACCCGCTTCGCTTTGCTACATTATTTCCATGGTTATAGGCTATGCGGGTCTTCGATACTTAGAGCTTTCTATTGTATCGCCTGTTCAGAATGCTTCGGGCGCTCTCTCGGCAGCGTGTATGCTTATATACTTTTTAGTAATAGGCAAAATTGCAAACATAGGCGAAGAGCTTGCACCTCTTGACATTATAGGAACTCTTTTTATAATTATAGGCGTTATTGCTCTTGCTTTTGTTGAACAGCATTTATCACGCAAAGAAAGCGACTTGCCAAAAAGCGAAAAGAAGTACCGTTTTGGTGCTCTGGCACTTTTATTCCCCATTCTTTACTGTGTTTTTGACACAATAGGAACTGCTGCTGACGGAATAATCCTTGACGAAGAGGTTGGTCTTGGCCTTGGCGAAATTGACGTTATTATTTTATACGGTCTTACCTTCCTTTTAGCAGGTATTGCAGCATGGATATATATGCTTATTAAAAACAAAAAAGCTTACAATCCTTTTGCAAAGGGCGAAGGCAACAAAGGTATTGCAGCTTGCTGTGAAGAATTCGGTCAGATTTTTTATGTATATGCAATGGCAACAAAGCCCGTGCTTGCAGCTCCCATGATAGCATCTTACTGTATAGTATCGGTTATTCTTTCGAGAATATTTATAAAAGAAAAGCTTAAAGCTTCGCAGTATGCTTGTGTTATTTCAGTAATACTGGGTATTGTTCTTTTAGGCATATCGGAAGGTCTTGCAGAGGCTTAATTTTAAATTATTTTAAGGCGGTGTAATTTTTACACCGCCTTTTTTTATAACAAAACTTCTTTATTAGTTCCGTAAAAGATATCGTCATGTCCCGAAATAAGTTTGAAAAATTCTTCTGTCTCTCTCCAGCAGTCACGGTCGTTATGAATATCACATTCGTAAGAATGTACCCAAACATAACAAAGCTGAGGAGTTTCGGGTTTTAAGTTTATAAACTTTTCTGCAACCTCAAATGCCTTTTCCCCTTCTTCTATAACATGTACCGAAGGATTAAAAAGAAGTAAGTCGTCCTGCTTATCAAATCCGAAGGTTGACTGAACGGTTCTTGCATACTTCATTCCCGTATTATTTCGTATAACGTCTGCAACATGCTGTGTTACTCCGCCCGAAGGGTATGCCATACCAACAACTTCATATCCGCAAAGTTCTGAAAGACGAAGCCTGTCCTCTTCAACCTCGCGTATTATCTCACGTTCTGAAAGCTTTGGAAGATAAGGATGCGAAAGGGTATGCCCTGCTACCTCGTGTCCTTCATAAACACTTCTTACCTCTTCGTGCTTTATTTTTTTGCGGATCATTTTCCCTCCCCAGAATGTAGAGCCTAAAAAATCCACACCCAAAAGCTCGTAGTTTAAATTAAATGTGCCTTTCATTCCATATTTATTTAAAAGCTCTATCATTCTTATGTCCTGAACAACTCCGTCATCAAAACTGAAGGTTACCGCTTTCATTTTATTTCCAAACATGATTTCTCCTCCCAAAAAATAAAGGAAAAGCAATACTTGCTTTTCCTTTATTTTATCATTTTAATTAAATCTTTTCAAGTAAATATTTTTTAATTTGTGTAATTATCAAAGTATCCTTGAACCAATACAACGGGTGTTCCTTTATCGCCCGATCCGCTTGTTAAGTCGCAAAGCGAGCCTATAAGGTCGGTAAGTTGGCGGGGTGTTGTTCCCTGCGATGCCATACTTCCCTTTAAGTCGGCATCCTTTTTACGGATACTTTCGCTTATTGCATCCTTTAAAGCCTGTCCCGATAAATCTTTAAAATCGTTATCAGCAAGATATTTTAACTTGATTTCGTTTGGTGTTCCTATAAGACCATCGGTAAATGCGGGAGATACAACGGGGTCTGCAAGTTGCCATATTTTACCCTGGGGATCTTTGAAAGCTCCGTCGCCGTATACCATTACTTCAACGTGTTTTCCTGTTTCGTCAAAAATTCTCTTCTGAATGTCTAAAACAAGGTCTTTACATTCGCGAGGGAAGAGCTTAATCTTATCTTCGGTTGATTTGTTTGAACCTAAAAGTCCGTACTTTTCGTTAAATCCACTGCCGTTTATGGGAGCGTTTATAATATCGTCAAGTCCGCAAACAATTTTTGCACCTGCTTCTTTTAATATACGTTTTGTTCTTTTTCTTGTATGTATATCGCAGGTAAGAATGCAATCTGCATAATCCAAAATTGCTTTTGGCTGGTTTGCAAAAATAATTTCAGCCTCTGCACCGCTTTCGCGTATAATATCTCCATAGTATTCAACATAGTCAATCCCTGTGAATTCGTGACGGTTTACGCCAAAAAGTTCACGGTAACGTGCTTCTGTCAAAACATCGGAATAAGGATTTACTCCCGCTTCGTCAATTTTATCAAGACTTACAAGTGCATTTCCTACTTCGTCTGAAGGATACGAAAGCATAAGAACAACTTTTTTCGCACCTTTTGCAATAGCTCTTAAGCATATTGCGAAACGATTTCTTGAAAGTATGGGGAATATAACTCCCACTGTTCCTCCGCCGAGTTTTGCTTTTACATCGGCAGCTATATCGTCAACTGACGCATAGTTGCCCTGTGCACGTGCTACTATGGATTCTGTTATGGAAATAACGTCTTTGTCGTAAATATCAAAGCCTTCGCATTCAGCAGCTTCCAAAACACTGTCTGCCACTATTGCCGCAAGATTGTCGCCTTCTCTTATAATAGGGCAACGTATTCCGCGCGATACGGTTCCAACTCGTCTTTCGTTTTCTTTCATACATATATCTCCTTTATTCCAATATAAACACACTAATTTTACCCAAAAAAGGGAAAATAAAAGAGGGTATGATAACTCAACAAAAGAGGCATAAACAATGCATTCTTTTATCTATTTACGTTATCAATTACCTCTCGTAGTTTGGTATAAAATATACCGTTTGGTGCAGGTAACAGGACTTGAACCTGCATGAAATTGCTTTCACATGGACCTGAACCATGCGCGTCTGCCAATTCCGCCATACCTGCGTAATTCAATTTTAGGTACTAAAAGTACTGAAATATTATACTTCATTTTCGCTTTTATTGCAAGAGTTTTTTTATAAAAATCCTATTTTTTTGAAAAAATTTTACACTCTCGGGAAAGAATATAAATAATACCGCAGAAGGGAGCTTGTTTATGAAAAAAATTGCTATGTTTGATTCAAAGCCCTATGACATTGACGGCTTTGAAAAATATAAAGGTCAGGATTTTGATATTAAATTTTTTGACGTGCGTCTTACTCCTGACACAGTTATGCTTGCAAAAGATTTTGACGGGGTTATTGCTTTTGTTAATGACGATATAAACGATGTTGTTCTTAACACTCTTTACGAGTATGGCATAAACATTATTGCAATGCGTTGTGCTGGATACAATAATATTGATATAGAATCCGCCTATAACAAGGTTCATATTGTAAGGGTCCCCTCTTACTCCCCTAATTCTGTTGCCGAGCATGCTATGGCTTTGCTTTTATGCTCTGTACGGCGTATTCACAAAGCATATATTCGCACAAGAGATTTTAATTTCAGTCTTTCAGGTCTTCGTGGTGTAAATCTTTTCGGCAAAACTATGGGTATTGTGGGTATGGGCAAAATAGGCAGAGTTTTTGCCGAAATCTGCCAAGGGTTTGGGATGAAAATTCTTGCCTACGATTTAAAACCCCAAAAAAGTCTTCCGTTTGAATTTGTTTCTTTGGATGAGCTTTTTGAAAAAAGCCATTTTATATCATTGCACTGTCCTCTTACCGAAGAAAACCGATATCTTATAAATCGCCAGAGTATTTCCAAAATGCGTGACGGTGTAATTATTATAAACACATCAAGAGGGGCTCTTATTGATACAGACCATCTGATTGCGGGTATAAAAGAACGAAAAATAGGTGCCGCCTGTCTTGACGTTTACGAAGAGGAGCACGATATATTTTTTGAAGATAAATCGGGACATATTTTAGATGATGATACTTTGGCACGGCTTCTTTCGATGCCTAATGTTATTTTAAGCTCGCATCAGGGATTTATGACAGAAGAAGCTCTTGACAGTATTGCAAAAACAACTATCCAAAATATGCGGGATTATTTTTTCGGGCAAAGCCTTGAAAATGAAATATGCTATCGGTGTGGCAAGGAAGGCAGATGCTACAAAAAAAGAGCAGGTAAATGCTTTTAACAAAATTTTTCTCTCATCCGAAGAATGAACTTTTTTTCAATTCTTGAAACCTTTACCTGATTTACACCTAATATTTTTGCTATTTCACTCTGGGTTTTTTCCTGAAAATATCTCATATAGATAACCTCTTTTTCCAAAGGCTCTGCACTTTTTAAAATTTCCTGTGCTAAAATTCTGTTTTCACAGGCCTGTTCAGGACTTTCTTCTGCATAAAGTCTGTCTATTAAAATTGTGTCGCCTTCCTCTTTATATAAGGATTCTGTGCCGCTTGCGGCAGAAAGTGCCATACTTATTTCTTCGGGAGGCTTTCCTATCATGCAGGCAATTTCGGTTATTTTTGCTTCTCTTCCCTCTCTTTTTTGAATATCCTGCATGAGTGCAGCCGCCTTTTGCGCAGTTTCTTTTATTGAACGGCTTACCTTTACCGCTCCATCATCACGAAGAAACCGGCGTATTTCTCCCATAATAAGAGGAACTGCATAAGTAGAAAACTGTGTGCCAAACTGCTCGGAGAAGCGGTACACAGCTTTTATAAGTCCTATATTGCCTATCTGGAACAAATCTTCGTCATCCACTCCTCTTCCCGAAAAGCGACGCACTATACTCCATACCAAAGGCGCATTTGTTTGTGTGATTTTTTGCAGTGCTTCTTTGTTTCCCTTTTGTGCCAAATTTAATGTAGAGTCTTTCATAAAATATTTTTTGTCATTGTTACAATGGTGCCGCTTTGGGGCTTTGACGCTACAAAAAGAGAATCCATAAAGCTTTCCATAACTGTAAAACCCATACCGCTGCGCTCAAAATCGGGTTTTGAGGTATAAAGAGGTGTCATAGCTTGTTCTATATTCTCTATTCCGCAGCCTTTATCCGATACTATATATGTAAGCGTTCTTCCCTCTCTTTTCATACTAAGAGTTACTTTGCCTTCTCCTCCTTCATAGCCATGAATTATTGCATTTGTTACTGCCTCGCTTACAGCTGTTTTTATATCGGATATTTCTTCTAGCGTAGGGTCAAGCTGTGCGGCAAAGGCGGAAGCGCACACTCTGGCAAAAGCCTGATTTTCGCCTTTTGAAAAAAATTCTATTTTCACAAAATTATCCATATTTACATTCCTTTCATTGCAGTTTCAACGCTGCCGCACACAGATATTATTTTATTAAGCCCCGAAAGCTTTATAAGACGTTTTATCTCTGCCGAAGGTGCCGCTATTTTTGTTTTTCCGCCAAGTGCCGATGCAGTTTTGTATCTTCCTATTATTACCCCAAGACCCGAGCTATCCATAAATTTAAGCTTTGACATATTGAATATTATGTTTTGTGTTCCTGATGTCCGTATCTTTCTGTCGAGTTCTCCGCGTATGCTTGCGGCAACGTGCTGGTCAAGCTCGCCCGACATGGTTATGACCAATGTATTTTTAATTTTTTTAAACGAGAGCTGCATAGCTTTTCCCTCCCATATTTTTCCAGTTATTCTTTTAATTCTGCTTTAAATCTTTTACTCCTTCGATGAAAATTGTCTGTTTTTGTCGTATTCCATTTTATGGCATTTATTCTAAATAATTATGTAAACCAAACTTGAATTTTCTTCCAAACGAGCTGAGGTGTCTTTTTGATTTTTTCCATACTTTCACCCTTGAAAAATAGGGTTATTCACAACTTTATCCATATTTTCCACAGCTTTTTTGCCTAAAATGGGGCAAGGGTGTGGAAAACTTTTCTTAACACATTTATGCCAAAAATCAGGTTTACATAATTCGTTTATTTTTTGAATTGTTTTTTGATAAATCCTTGTTTTTTCTTGTCTTTCGACACTTTGTTCCAAAATTTTCCATAAGGTTTTCAGGACCCTTTTCCGTCATAAAATATAAAATTTTTCTGCTATTGCAAAAAAAGCTTTTTTATAGTACAATATATCTTGAAATTTCTTAAAAATTTTTTCTGTTTTTAATTTTTTATACGAAAGGATTCGCCGTGAAAGAAAAAATTTATACAATTCTTATAAACGAAGTAATGGAAGAAGATGCTTGTCCCTTCTGTCTTGCCGAAAAAATATTCGAAGAAAATGCTCTTGAATATTTTTTAGGACCTGCTATGATGGAACCTGACGTAAGAATTATGACAAACGAAAAGGGATTTTGTAAAAACCATGCCGAGAAAATGCTTTCGGCAAAAAATAAGTTAAGTCTTGCCTTAATGCTTCATACACGAACTGCCCAAGTTCTTTGCAAGCTTTCATCTTCCCGCCCTCGCGTGAATATCGGTTGTTGTGTATGCGACAGAATAGAAGATAACTTTTTAAAATTTGCATCAAACTTTGCCGATATGTTAAAAGAGCCTGAATTTATGCAAAAGTATAAAAACAAAGACGGCGTTTGCCTTAAGCATTTTATGTTGCTTTCGAAATATACTTCAAAGAAAGAATTTAAAATTATAAGAGAAGTTTTGATTAAGTCGCTTACAGAATCAGAAAAAGAGCTTGACGGTTTTTGCCGCAGCTTTGACTACCGTTCAAACGACGAGATTTGCCCTGATGCGCCCGAAAGGGCTTTAAATAAACTTGTTTAGGAGATTTAATTATGGGACTTTTTAATCATTCAAATTTTTCAAAACCAGGCAAAGGCGTTTCAAGGAACGCTCCAAAAAAACGTGGATTTTTTATGTTTTTTGAACTTCTTGGCAGAAAATTCTGGTCGCTTTGCACCTTAAGCCTTACCTACACTTTAGCTTCTATCCCGTTTTTTGCGATTTATTTGTTTTTGTCTACCCTTTTGGTTTCGGCTTTTGCAAAAGCCGAAGGCTCTACCACAATTATGGCATACACTGCAATAAGTATTTCCCTTTTATTTGTAATGTATCTGGGTGCTGGTCCTGCATCGGCGGGTCATTCAAAAATTCTTACCGATTTTTCCAGAGAATACCCCGTTTTTCTGTGGTCAGATTTTTGGGAAGCATTTAAAAAGAAGTTTTTACCATCAATACTTGTATTTGCTTTAGATATCGTTGTAATCTTTTTGTTTATATTTGCAGCACTTTTCTACTTTGGGGATTTTGATATCGGTCTTCCGATGTTTTTCAGGTTGCTTTTAGGTATTTTAATGCTGGTATTTTGTTTAATATATGTACTTATGCATCCGTTTATATACTGCCTTATTGCCGATAAAGGTCTGCGCTTTTCAGAGGTTATGAGCCTTGCTTTTACAATGACTATGGCAAAACTTTTAGGCATGATTTTTGTATTCTTGTCATCTTTAGCAGTTTTGGCAGTAATTGCCGGCTTAGTACTCTTTGTTGCAGGATTTTTTATTTTCTTACTCCCTGTGGCAGTTTTTTCTATAAATCAGTTTATGCTTACTTTTTACGCAGTTCAGATTATTGATTTATATCTTCCAAAGGAAAATAAAAACTCAGATGATTCTTCTGAAGCTATATTTGAAGACTGATTTTTGTGCATTTTGCACAAAAAAATCTTTCTAAAAATATATATTTCGTACAGTTTAAGTCTTGAAATGCGGGAAAATAGATGCTATAATATGTACATAATCTAAATGATACATAAATTTTTCATTTTCCCTCCTTTTTAGACCGTTTCACCAGCGGTCTTTAATAACTCAATTAAAGCTAATGAGCTTTATACTAAAAATATGACTTGCTGAAAAGCAAGTCATATTTTTTTGCATAAAATCAGAGTTGTGCCTGTTTTTTCTTTTTTAAGTATTTTTCTTTCGTTGCACGGCCGCCTCTTATATGCCGTTCGCTTTTATTCTCTTCAAGTATTGCCCTTACGTCCTTTGCCATACTTAAATTTATCCGCGGCAGTCTTTCAACAATATCTTTGTGTACAGTTGACTTTGAAACGCAAAACTTTTTTGCGGCATCCCTTACAGTGGTTTTATTTTCTATTATGTATTCTGCCAAAATAATAACTCTATCCGAAATGTAATCCTTCAAAATACCCTCACCTCAAACTTTATCATTTATTAAAATGATATGAGGAAAAAGATAAAAGTATGAATTTTAATGAAGATATAAAAAAGGGTGCGAATTTTCGCACCCTTTTTATTTTTTTACTACCATATAAAAGGAATAAGCCTGTACTTTACCTTCTGTGTGTATTCTTTATATCCGCAAAGCTCTTTTTTTAGAAATTCTTCTTCATATTTAATTCTTTTTGCAATAATAAACGGATAGGCAAGAAAAATTAAAAATGCGAAAAAAGAACCTAAAATCAAGGGCATTGCCAAAAACAAAAATATTGTTGCAGTATACATAGGATGCCTCACAATCCTGTAAAGCCCCGTATCTATAACCTTTTGATTTTCCTGCACCTTTATTGTGCGTGAAAGATATGTATTTTCCCTTATAACCTCTGCATACATAATATATGCAAAACAAAACAAAATTAAAGCAGTAAATATTATAGCTTTCGGCAGATTGCTAAAGCCAAATCTAAAATCAAATCCCGCAATAATAAAGCCGAATATAAACATAATTCCGCTTAAAATTACTACTTCTTTTTGTTCCTTTTGCTCTTCCTTTGCATCAAGCCTGTTCTTTAAAAGGCTTGGATTATAAATCATCATAAAAATCCCTGCAAAAAACATTGGCACAAACAAAAACGCAATTAAAAGCCATCCGTTTTTAAAATAAAGGGTGCCCGCCGGAAAAAAGATTAAAATTCCAAGCAATATAATTCCCAAAAACATTTTGAATATTGCCTGAATAAATAATTTAAAAGTCATAAATCCACCACTTATTCATAAATTTATATTTATTATACATATAAAGAACTATTATTTCAAGAAAAAACTCTATTTGCTTTTTGTATATTTTACCATTATTTTTACAAATTTTTTTCATAAACTAATATATAATTGATTTGAGGTGATTTATTTGACAAAAAATAATGTTTCTTCACAAAAGAAGGAATTGCCGATTTCTTTATTCACAAAAGGAGAAAATTTTAATTCTTACAAATTTTTAGGTTGCCACGCGTCAAAAAAGGGGTTTGTTTTCAGAGTATGGGCACCTCACGCAAAAAGCGTAAGCCTTGTGGGGGATTTTAACTTGTGGGATAAATCTGCAAATAAAATGGCACTCACAGAAGGAGGGGTATGGGAATGTTTTTGCGAAAATGCAAAGGTGTATGATGCTTATAAATTTGCAATTCAAAAGCAGGACGGCTCGTATGTATTAAAAAGCGACCCTTATGCTTTTCACTTTGAAACACGCCCGCAAAATGCAAGTAAAGTATATGATATTTCAGGCTATTTATGGCAAGATGGTTCGTACCGCCGGGCCGTAGCTCATAAAAATCATTTTGCAAACCCCATGAATATTTACGAGCTCCATTTTTCTTCTTGGAAAAAACACCCAGACGGCAACACTTACAGTTATCTTGATATGGCAGACGAACTCATCCCCTATGTTAAAGAAATGGGTTATACTCATATTGAACTAATGCCGATTTTTGAGTATCCGTTTGACCCATCGTGGGGATATCAGGTAACGGGTTTTTTTGCTCCGACATCACGCTATGGGACTCCGCATCATTTTATGGAATTTGTAGACCGCTGCCACCGTGCAGGAATAGGCGTTATTTTAGACTGGACTGCAGCTCATTTTCCAAAAGACGAGCACGGACTTTACGAGTTTGACGGAGCCTGCCTTTATGAATATGAAGACCCTTTAAAAAGAGAACATCCCGACTGGAACACAAGAATTTTTGATTATTCAAAAAACGCGGTTTTAAGCTTTCTTATATCAAACGCGGTATTCTGGATAAAAGAATATCATATAGACGGCTTGAGGGTTGATGCCGTAGCCTCGATGCTTTATCTTGATTACGGAAAACGAAATTCCGAGTGGCGAGCGAACAAATACGGTTCAAACGAAAATCTTGAAGCAATAGAATTTTTAAAAAAGCTTAACAGTGCGGTTTTTAGCGTAAACAAATCGGTTTTAATGATTGCCGAAGAGTCAACCGCTTTCCCCTTGGTTACAAAGCCGGGATACGATGGCGGATTAGGTTTTAACTTTAAATGGAATATGGGTTGGATGAACGATATGCTTGAATATATGTCGCAAAATCCGCTTTTCAGAAAAGGATGTCATAAAAATATTACCTTTTCTCTTACCTATGCTTTTTCCGAAAATTATATCCTTCCCCTATCTCACGACGAAGTTGTGCACGGGAAATGCTCGCTTATAAACAAAATGCCGGGAGATTATGACCAAAAGTTTTCCGAACTTCGTGCTTTTTATGGGTATATGATGGCATACCCAGGGAAAAAACTGAACTTTATGGGAAACGAGTTTGCACAATTTATAGAATGGGACTTCTCAAAAGAGCTTGACTGGTTTTTACTTTCCTACGAAAGGCACAGGCAAATGCACGAGTATGTAAAGGCTTTAAACCTTTTTTATCTTGAAAATTCACCTTTTTGGCAAAACGATTCCGACTGGGAAGGCTTTAAATGGATATCTAACGATGACCACACCCAGAGCGTTATAGCCTTTAGGCGTATTGATAAGTCAAAAAACGAAATTATAGCTATATGCAACTTCTGCCCTGTGTGCAGGGAAGGGTACAGAATAGGTGTACCAGAAAAAGGCGATTATACTCCTGTTTTTTCAAGTGATGATTCAATTTTCGGAGGAACAGGGGTAAATTTAAGTACAATTTCGGCAAATCAAACACCTTGTCACGGATATGAATACAGTATTACCCTCACACTTCCTCCTACCTCTTGCATATATTACAAAAGACTTAAAAAGCATAATTCCGTTACTTTTAATGCATAATAAGAAGGTATAATTTTTTTGCTAAAAAGGAGCTGCTATTTTGGATTTAAACAAAAAAACTCTTACTCAAAACCTTAACGATGAATGTGTTAAACTTTTCGGCTGCTACATAGACGAAGCCTCCGAAAAGCAAATTTACAAAAGCCTGTCTTCTTTAATCCGCGATTCTTTGCAAAAGAAGCGAAGGCTTTTTGAGCAACAAATAAACCGCGAACAAAAAAAGCAGGTTTATTATATGTCAATGGAATTTTTAGTTGGCACATCTTTAAGAAATAACCTTTTCAATTTAAAGCTTGAAGATACTTTTTCGGATATTTTATCTGATATAAATATTGATATTGAAAATATATATGCTCTTGAACCTGACGCAGGACTTGGCAACGGAGGGCTTGGCAGACTTGCATCTTGCTATATGGATGCGGCAAGCACGCAAGGTATTTGCACAACAGGTTTTTCGATAAGATATGAATTCGGGATTTTCAGGCAGAAAATTGTTGATGGGTGGCAAGTGGAATTCCCCGACAACTGGCTTGAAATGGGAGATGTATGGTTAAAATCACGTCCCGATGATGCTGTGTCTGTAAAATTCGGGGGCAACGTTTCTGAATGGTTTGAAGATAATAAGCACTTTTTAGAGCATACCGATTACGAAGAGGTTATTGCTCTTCCTTACGATATGCTGATTTCAGGATATGATTCACAAACCCCAAACAAGCTTGTTTTATGGAGTGCAAAATCAGCAAAAGCATTTGATATGTCTGCCTTCTCTCGCGGGGAATACGTTAAAAGCCTTGAGCAAAACACTCTTGCCGAAACAATTTCAAAGGTTTTATACCCTGCAGATGACCATTTAAAGGGTAAAATTTTAAGAATACGCCAGCAATACTTTTTTGTAAGTGCGTCTTTACAAAGTATCATAAAAAGCCATCTTTCAAAATATCCTTCGCTTGACAACCTGCCCGACAAAGCCGCTATCCATATAAACGATACCCATCCCGCCCTTTGTGTGCCCGAGCTTATGCGTCTTTTAATGGACGAACACTCATACTCATGGGAAGATGCATGGGATATTACCTGCCGTACCTTATCATATACAAATCACACTGTTATGAGTGAGGCTTTGGAACGTTGGAGAGAGGATATGTTCTCAAAAGAGCTTCCCAGAATTTATCAGATTGTCCAGGAAATTCACAGAAGACTTTCGATTCATCTTCACAACATCTACGGGGACGATTTTGCAAAAATAGAATATATGTCGGTAATTTCAAAGGGCGAAATACACATGGCAAATCTGTGTCTTTGTGCCTGTCATAAAATAAACGGCGTTTCAAAGCTTCACAGCAACATTTTAATAAACAGTATATTCAATGATTATTACAGAATAAACCCTGAAAAGTTTTTAAATGTCACAAATGGAATTGCTTACAGAAGATGGCTTTGTCAGGCAAACCCCGCACTTACAAGTCTTATTTCTTCGCTTATAGGAACAGGCTTTATGTATGATGCATCTGAACTTTCAAAGCTTATGGCTTTTTATGATGACCCCGTTGTTTTGGAGGATTTAAGAAAAATAAAACTCAAAAACAAAGAACGTCTTGCAAATTATATTTCCGAATCTATGGGCATAGTTTGCGACCCGCAGAGCCTATTCGATGTGCAGATAAAACGTCTGCACGAATACAAGCGCCAACTTTTGAATGCATTGCACATTCTTTATCTTTATAAAAAAATTAAAGAAAATCCGTTTATTGATATGCATCCCCGCACTTTTATTTTTGCGGCAAAAGCTTCTTCGGGCTATTATATGGCAAAGCAGATTATACACCTTATAATGTCGATAGCAAAGCTTGTAAATTCAGACCCCTTAGTTCGTGACAAAATAAAGGTAGTCTTTTTAGAGGATTATAAGGTATCGCTTGCTGAAATAATTATCCCTGCCTCTGAAATTTCGGAACAGATTTCGGTTGCCGGAAAAGAGGCTTCGGGCACAGGCAATATGAAGCTTATGATAAACGGTGCAGTTACTTTAGGTACTCTTGACGGCGCAAATGTAGAAATTTTTGAACAGGTAGGACAGGATAACATTTTTCTTTTCGGGCTTACTTCAGAAGAGGTTTTAAGTCTTTGGCAAAAGGGGTATAATCCTATGGATTATGTGCGCACGGACGCGGCTCTTTCTTCTGTGCTTGATATGTTAAAATCAAACTTTTTAGGCGCAAACTTTACAGATATTTTTGATTCTCTTACCTCAAAGCGTTTCGGGGTTGCTGATTCTTATATGACTTTAGCCGATTTTGATTCCTATAGAACAGCCCACGAAAGAGTCTTGCAAACTTATCTTGATAAACGTACCTTTACCAATATGTCTTTAACAAATATTGCACACGCAGGTGTTTTTTCGGCAGACCGTGCAATAAAAGAATATTGTGACCGAATATGGAAAATATGAACATTTTATATGATAGCAAAAATGGGGCGTTTAAAACGCCCTTTGGTGCTCTGCATCAAGACGAAAAATGCAGTATATCAATTAAAATACCCAGGACCTTTGCCGTTCTAAATGTTTTTATTGTAATCGAATGTGACGGAGTCTTTTTTAAAAAAATACCCCTGTTGTGGGAAAATCTTGATTTTGGGTATGACGTTTATTCGGCAACTTTTTATTTGGAAAAAACAGGGCTTTATTTTTATTATTTTGAAATTGAGGATAAGAATTCTACCTATAATATTTCAAAAAAGGACGGGCAAATAATTAAAGGTCTTTTTGAAAAATGGCAAATTACCTGTTTTGACAAAAACTATTCCCCTCCAAAAGGTTTTGAAGGAGGGGTAATGTATCAGATTTTTCCGGACAGATTTTATTTTGAAAAGCTTTGCAACACGGAAGGTAAGCTGAAACCTTTTTTCATTCATAAAAGCACCGATGAATGTCCTGTTTTTTTACCTGACCCAAACGGAATAATAAAAAACAATGATTTTTTTGGCGGAAATCTTGCAGGGATTACAAAAAAACTCCCTTATCTCAAATCTTTGGGAGTTAATATTTTATATTTGAATCCGATTTTTATGGCATTTTCAAACCACCGCTACGATACGGCAGATTATTTATGCCCTGACCCGCTTTTGGGAACAAGCGAAGACTTTAAATTCCTTTGCGACACTGCACATAAAGAAGGCTTTAAAATTATTCTTGACGGAGTTTTTTCGCACACAGGCAGTAACAGCCGTTATTTTGACAAAGAAAATATTTTTTCGGGCGGTGCATACAAAAATCCCTCATCCCCTTATTATGAGTGGTACGATTTTTCTTCTCCCGAAAAATATACTTCGTGGTGGGGCATTGATACATTGCCTTGCGTTAACGAAGAAAATCCCTCCTACAAAAACTTTATAATCGAAAATCCCGACAGTGTTATTGCCTATTGGCTGAATATGGGGGCCGACGGTTTTAGATTAGATGTTGCAGACGAACTGCCCGATTCATTTATAATGGCTCTTTCAAAGAAAGTGCGTTCTTTAAAGCCCGACGGCATTGTAATAGGCGAAGTATGGGAGGATGCCTCAAACAAAATAAGCTATGGAAAAAGAAGGACTTATTTTTCGTCTGCAGAGGGCGTTGAGCTTGATTCTGTTATGAACTATCCTTTCAGAAATGCCATCTTGGATGTTTTACTTGGTAAAATAACCCCTTCGATATTTGCTGATATTATTATGGGTATAGCAGAAAATTATCCTTCTCCTGTTTTTTTTAACCTTATGAACTCTCTTTCCACTCACGATACCGAGAGAATTTTAAATCTTCTTTCGGATATCTATCCGCCATCAAAAGAGGAAAGAGCGAACTTTTATTTAAATGGCGACCAGCTTTCGTTAGCCCTAAAAAAAGAAGAGACCGCCGTATTTTTACAATTTTTGTTGCCTGGAATCCCTTGTATTTACTATGGGGATGAGGCAGGTCTTCAAGGCTTTGAAGACCCTTTTAACCGCAGATTTTTCCCTTGGGGAAAGGAAAATCATAATCTTATAAATTTTTATAAGGATATGGCTTGTTTGCGAAAGCTTATTCCTTACGACTCGAAAATCTTTTTTGCAAAGCACGATTTTTGCATAATTTTTAAGCGGGGTAATTTTATCTCGGTATGTAACACTAAAAATATGCCCTGCAACATAGATTTCGAAGATGTTGTGCCTTGCTACTTCAAAAACGCAAAACTTTCTCAAAACACACTGTTTTTAAAGCCGTACGGCATAGCATTATTGGAACAAAAAATTTAACCCCGTCCTTTTGGACGGGGTTTTCTCTTTAGTGCATCTTATTTCTTTTGTGTGTTAAAAATCTTTTGTAATTAAAATTCGAGCTTAATGCTTAAATTTTACTCTACCTGCTCGTTTATTACCGCGGGACTTTTAAATGTAGGCACTGCTTTTTTCAACGCTTCTTTAACCGTTTTGTTGCAATTTGTTGCAAGAGCGTCTCTTAAAAGAGTGATTTTTACATCAATTTCTTCTTTTGAAAGAGGTTTATCCCTCTCTATAAATATCATTTCGCTTTCCGTTTTGGAAAGCTCTTCATTTTTTATCAAAAGTTCTTCGTACAGTTTTTCTCCTGGACGAAGACCTGTTTCAACAATATCAATGTCCTTATAAGGTTCGTACCCTGTGAGAGCTATCATATTTTCGGCAAGCTCTAAAATTTTTACGGGTTTGCCCATATCAAGAACATAAAGTTCCCCATTCTTTGCCATTGCGCCCGATTGCAGTACAAGCTGAGAAGCTTCAGGAATTGTCATAAAGTAACGTATTATTCTTTTATCTGTTATTGTAATAGGTCCGCCGTTCGCTATCTGACGTTTAAATAGAGGAATAACACTTCCGTTTGAACCAAGCACGTTCCCAAATCTTGTTGCGCTGAAGTTTGTTTTTGTGTTACCTCTTGCTAAAACTATCATTTCGCACATACGTTTTGTCGCGCCCATTACGTTTGTAGGATTTACGGCTTTATCTGTTGAAATCATTATGAATTTTGAAACTTCATATTTTTCGGAAACTTCAACAATATTAAGTGTGCCGAAAACATTGTTGTATACAGCTTCGCAACAGTTGCGTTCCATAAGAGGAACGTGCTTATGTGCCGCAGCATGCAAAACAATGTCAGGTCTATGTTCTCCAAATATTTTTTCAAGCTGAACACGGTCGCATACTGATGCAATTTCAACCTGCATATCCAAATCATTGCCGTAAGCAATTTTAAGTTCCTGCTGAATGTCATAAGCACCATTTTCGTATATATCAAGAACAACGAGCTTTTTAGCGCCCATTTTTACAACCTGTCTGCAAAGTTCCGAGCCTATTGAACCGCCTCCGCCCGAAACTAAAACTATTTTGTTTCTGTAATATGAAGCTGTTTTTTCGTCTACAAATTTCTTTTGTTCGCGGAAAAGCAAATCTTCCATATCAAACTCACGCAGAGTTCTTTTTGTGGCTGATGCAGACTGTATGAGCGGATAATCGTAAGTTTTTATTTTACATTTTGTTTTTTTGTAATGCTGATACAAAAATTTTTTTCTTTCACTGCTTACATCAGGAAGAGCAAATACTATTTCCTGCACAGCATAAGCCGCCAGATTTTCGGGCGTTGCCTGTCTGTCTGACAAAACACGGATGCCCGAAATATGTCTGCCGATTTTTTCAGAATCAATATCAACAAAGCAAACAGGTATATAAGGCGAGGAAGGATTTGAAAGAAGCTCTTCTGCAAGAGCCGAACCTACTCTTCCCGCACCCACTATTGCTATTTTTATTTTATTTTTATACTCGTCATTTATTTCTTCTGGTTTTATATTAAGACCCGTTAAAAATCGGACTACCGGACGAGCAATTTTAGCCACGCGAGACTTTTTACTTGTATTCTGATATAAAAACTGATAAATAAGGCGCATTGTGATAGTTATTAAAAGATTAACTGCGAAAATCGCTATCTTGTTTAAAACAGGTATATGATACATTTGCAAAATTTTGTCCAAAACATAATAAAGCACACCTGCCATAAAGTCTGCCTTAATTAAATTTATATATGTGTTTATTGTGGCAAAACGCCAGATATTGAGATATATACCCAAAATCATACGCATGGTAAACAAGCATACAGCGCCTAACAGAATCTGATATATTATTTCTGCTATGTCAAGCGGTACAGGCTTGTTTGGCCATAAATAAAAAACAAACAGAGTTGACAAAAGTAAAGTCAAAAAGTCGTATACAACTAGTGCTGCTCTTCTTGTATCTGACCTTTTTTTCTGTTTTTTTCCTGATTTATTCATCAGTATTCATTCTCCTATCTTATCCAAAACAAATTAAATGTTCGAATATGCATAGATATGCTTTTTATAATTATATCAAACAAGTTCTCGCATTGTCAACCTTTTATTTAAATTTACTATTTTTTTCGTTATATTCTTATTTTTTTTTGTAAAAAATAGTCAAAAAATGTATTTATAACAAATCTCAACGCTACACTATCGCGTAGTTTTTGTTATGCAACAAAAAAAGAGAAGGCTTTTGCCCTCTCTTTTAAAGTTTAAACTAAAATTATTTAAGTTCAACCTTTGCGCCAACTTCTTCAAGTTTAGCTTTGTAGCTTTCAGCGTCTTCCTTGGAGATGCCTTCCTTAACTTTGCCAGGAGCTGCATCAACGAGGTCTTTTGCTTCTTTGAGGCCGAGGCCTGTGATGTCTTTAACAACCTTAACAACCTTGATCTTTTCGGGACCAACGTCTGCTAAGATAACATCAAATTCTGTTTTTTCTTCAGCTGCTGCGCCGCCGTCAACAGGGCCAGCTGCTACAGCTACTGTTGCAGCTGCGCTTACACCAAATTCTTCTTCCATTGCTTTTACGAGTTCAGCAACTTCTAATAATTTTAATTCTTTAATTTCAGCAATAATTGCTTCGATTTTGCTCATTATAATTTCCTCCTATCAATTTCTTATTCTGCAGCGGGAGCTTCCTCTGCGGGAGCTTCTTCTGCGGGTGCTTCTGCAGTTTCTTCTGCAGGTGCTTCTGTAACTTCTTCTGCGGGTGCTTCTGCAGCTTCTTCTGCAGGTGCATCTGCAACTTCTTCCTTCACAACGCCTGCTGCGAGGTCAGCGGGATCCATTCCCTTATCAACAATTGCCTGTAACAGTCTAGCAAGACTTGATACAGGTGCGTTCAAGCTACCCATAATCTTAGCTATTAAGGTATCTCTTGAAGGTGTGGATGCAAGTGTTGCGATTTCTGCAAGACTTATAACCTTACCATCTAAGAAACCACCCTTAATTTCAAGATTTTCGTTTGTTTTTGCAACTTCTGCAAGAATTTTTGCGGGAGCTACGGGGTCTTCTTTACTGAGTGCTATGGATGTAGGTCCTGCAAGCACGCTTTCGAGTTCCTCAAGACCTGCTTCTTTTGCAGCAAATGTTGTTAAGCTGTTTTTAACAACCTTATAAGTAACACCTGCTTCTCTCAGTTTATTACGCATCTGTGTATCTTCTTCAACGGTTAATCCGCGGTAGTCAACAATGATACCTGATGCAGATTCTTTTAATTCTTCCGTTAAAGCAGCTACGATAGCTTTTTTCTGTTCTAAAATTTTAGCACTGGGCATATCGGTATACACCTCCTTCAATAATGTGATAAAAAAGGTTCTCCGCATAAAAGACGCGGAGAACCATAAATTACTTTAAAACTCTCCTCGGCAGGATTTACACATTAAGCGACCTGCTGTCTGCGGAATACTTTTGTATAATATCACAAAAAAATCTTGTTGTCAATACTTATTCTGAAATTTTTGCTGTGTTAAGTTTGATGCCAGGGCCCATTGTTGTTGTAACAGCTACGCTCTTTAAGTACTGGCCTTTTGCAGCTGCGGGCTTTGCCTTAATAATTGTTGTCATAAGTGTGCGGAAGTTTTCTTCAAGCTTTTCTTTGCCGAAGGAAACCTTTCCAACAGGACAGTGAATAATATTTGTCTTATCAAGACGGTATTCAATTTTACCTGCTTTAATTTCTTCTATTGCGCGAGCAACATCAGGAGTAACGGTCCCTGCTTTGGGGTTAGGCATTAAGCCTTTAGGACCTAAAATTCTACCGATACGTCCAACAACACCCATCATATCGGGAGTTGCAACAACTATATCAAACTCAAACCAGTTCTCGTTCTGAATCTTTGCTGCAAGATCGTCATCTCCAACGTAATCTGCACCTGCAGCCTGTGCTTCAGCAGCTTTATCGCCTTTTGCAAATACGAGAACACGTACCTTTTTACCGGTACCATGGGGCAGAACAACTGCACCTCTAACCTGCTGGTCAGCATGTCTTGAGTCAACGCCGAGCTTGATGTGCGCTTCAACTGTTTCGTCGAACTTAGCCTTGCCTATTTTTGTAACAAGTTCCATAGCTTCAGAAACTTCGTACAGTTTTCCGCGTTCAAGCAACTGTGCGCTTTCTCTGTAATTTTTACCTCTTTTCACTGATAAAACCTCCTCGTGGTAATTTCGAATCGTCTTTCAGATTCTCCCACTTCATTATTCTTCTACTGTTATACCCATGCTTCTGGCTGTGCCTGCTATCATACTCATAGCAGCTTCAATGCTTGCAGCATTAAGATCAGCCATCTTTGTTTCGGCAATTTCCTTAAGCTGTGCCTTGGTTACCTGAGCAACCTTGGTTTTGTTAGGTACGCCGGAACCACTTTCAATCTTACAAGCTTTTTTAAGCAAAACTGCCGCAGGGGGAGTTTTTGTTATAAAGCTGAAAGATCTGTCAGCATATACAGTGATAACAACAGGAATAATGAGACCTGCATCTTTAGCGGTTCTTTCATTGAATTCCTTTGTGAACTGTACGATGTTAACGCCGTACTGACCGAGTGCAGGACCAACAGGGGGAGCTGGTGTAGCTTTACCTGCGGGAATCTGCAGTTTGATGTAACCTGTAATTTTCTGTGCCATTGTAAAGCACCTCCTTGATTAAAAATGTGGTAATGGCGGATTCAAGATATCCTCCCACTCTATCAAAAGCCAAAGGCTTATCAAGACAGTGTTTCAACCTGATAAAATTCAAGTTCTACCGGTGTTTCTCTTCCGAACATAGATACACATACACGTACCTTCTGCTTTTCGTTGTCGATTTCTTCAACCTCGCCGATAAAGCTTTCAAGCGGTCCGTCGCATATCCTTACGCTGTCGCCTACTTCAAAGTCTACCTTTATTGTTCTTACTTCTACACCGAGCGAATCTATTTCCGCTTCTGTTAAAGGAACGGGTTTTGAGCCCGGACCTACAAAGCCGGTAACTCCACGTGTGTTTCGTACTATATACCAGCTTTCGTCTGTCATAACCATCTTAACAAAAACATAACCGGGGTATATTTTGCGGGTAGTTACTTTCTTTTCCTCACCCTTTTGCTCAACAACCTCTTCGGTGGGAACCTTTACATCTAATATAAGATCTTGAAGGCTTCGGTTTTCGATGGTTTTTTCTATATTTGCTTTAACGTTATTTTCATAACCGGAGTATGTATGCGCTACATACCATTTTGCAACAGCTGCCATACTAAACCAAGAGACCAAAAATATGAGGTCCCTTCCTCCTTTCAGATGTTATCCGAGCAAGCTCTGTGCTCCAAAGCCAAACAGCAAGTCCAAAAGCCATATAATCAATCCTATAATAAGTACGAAGATTAAAACTATGGCTGTGTTGTTAATAAGCTGTTTACGGGAAGGCCAGATTACCTTCTTCATTTCTGTTTTTTCATCTTTGAAAAATTTGCCTATTCTTGCAAAAAACTTTTTCATAACCTCTTAAACATTCCTTTCTCACGCTTTTAGCGCAGAATTGTTCGGAATTACTTGCTTTCCTTATGCAGAGTATGCTTTTTACAGAATCTGCAGTATTTGCTTAATTCCAGACGGTCAGGGGTGTTCTTCTTATTCTTTATTGTGTCGTAATTACGCTGTTTACATTCTGAACACGCCAATGTGATTTTTACTCTCATGTGTGACACCTCACTTACTATTTGTGAAAATCTTAAGTTTCTTTGGTAAAGTCCCGTTACAAGCCGAATTTTTGCATCATAAAAAAAGACTTCACCAGGGAAGTATACGAATTATATCATATAAAAGTCCTGTCTGTCAATATTTTTTTTAATTTTTAAAGAAATTTTTTACAAACTGTAAAAAGCCTCTGCTTTGCAAAGGCTTTTTTGGTTATTGTTTTGCTTCCTTAAACACTGCATAAATACCTATTTTATTTGATTCTTCGCCCGATAAAAGGTCTCCATCTTCTGTTATATGAAATTTCATTGAAGCTTCGCCCTTCCAGTCGCCGTAGGTATTTGAAGTAAATACTATTTTGCCGTTTTGTATAAAATAAGCATCGGAGTTATATGCCTCCTTCATTGAGGGGCTTAACGACAGAGTGCAGGTTTCGGCTTTATTGAATTTTATTTGTCTTACTGTATCAATTTTTTCTTCCAGATATAATTTATATTCTTCTATTGTCGAAAAATCCATAAGTCCCAGATACTCTTTAACGTCAGGGTCTGTTTCGTCGCCTGTCAGCAAAAGTCCCGAATACAGGTATGTTTTTCCTCCAACAGATTCTGCAACTGTTTCTTTGAAATTATACTCAATTTCAAATCCTGCATAATTGTATTTAAAGGAAAGTTTGTCTTCCGAAACAAAAAGTGCGCACGAATTGTCTGCCGGTGCTTTTTGAACATTCGCTAAAAACACATACTCGCCTTCCTGCATCCAATATCCGTCTTCAGGGAAAACGGTGTATATAACATCATTTTCAAAATATGCGTAGCTTGTGCCGTTTTTATAAAATGTTATCTGTCCGTTTTTTATGGTACTTTGTAAATAGTTTTTGTATTCTTCTTCTGTTTTGACTCCTGCTTCTAAATAAGCCTTGGGTGCTTTTTCGTCAGCATTCCCTTCAAAGGTTACGCCGGTACATTCAAAGGTTTTGCCGTAAACTGAATGAGACGACTTAAGCGCAAACGTTACTTCTGCGGTTATATCTTCATAAGAAAGGTTGCAAATAACACAATCTTCAGAAACGGTAAGCAAAAGCTTTTCTCCCTTCATTTCAGAATTGTCTGAAATTTCAACCTTATTGCCTTTTTGTTCCCAATAGCTGTATTCTTTATATTCAAAATATTCCAAAGGCATTATAAGATGTGCCGAACCGTCAGAGTAAAAAGATATTTGCATTTCGGCGCAAATTATTTGCATTGTTTTTTCGTCTCCATCAGTCTTAAGACTTTCAAATGCATAGGTTCTGCCCGATACAGAAATGCTTTTGGCAGAACAACCCGCAAAAAGTGAAGCCAAAACCGATATTATTAAAATAAGTACAATACTTTTTTTCATAAGTAACCTTCTTTTTGTTTTTTAATATTCTAACACAGTTTTCGTGAGTTTACAACATCAAAGCTTTATAAATGCGCCTTGTCTTCCCTTATCAGTGCTTCTGTGCGAAAAGAACAAATCGTTTGAACAATAGGTACATAAATCACTTCTGTCTATTTGTGTTACGCCTGCTTCTTTCAGGTCTTCCTCTATAAACCCCGCCACATGACTTTTGAATTTGTTGCCGTACTCTTTTGTTAAATATGCAAGGTGAGGATGGGTAACGTCAAAAACCTGTTTTGTATCTTCCCCTATTTCAAAGCAGCATTTACCGATAGAAGGGCCTATTGCTGCCTTTATATTTTTGCAGTTAAATTCTTCTTTCATTATCTTAACTGCTTTTACTGATATTTTTTTAGTTGTTCCTCTCCAGCCCGAATGTACTGCCGCTATTACTTTTTTATCGTCGTCATACAAAAGTACAGGAACGCAATCAGCAGTAAATACGCCTATGGTTATCCCCTTTTGTGCTGTTACAAAGCCATCTGCTATATAAAGAGCATTTAAATCTGAATTTTTATCAAGAACTACTACATTATCTGTATGTTCCTGCTTTGGCGTAATGATTTTTGAAAGGTTAAAGGTTTTGCTTAAACGGGTGTAGTTTTCCGCCACGTTTTCTGCATCATCCTGCGTTCGTACTCCAAGATTTAAGGATGCATACTCTTTTTCTGTGCTTACCCCGCCAATCCTTGTAGTAAAAATATGAGTTGTATTTATTATTTCACTTTCCAAAAACTTAATTCCGTTTTTTTCTTTTAACTGCACAAAATCACTCTCCTGTTAGAGTATAGCAGATTTTATTTATTACGTCAACTTTAGCCTTGGTTGTTAAATCTATACAAGCTTTATTATGTTATAGCTTGTTGCAAGCAACGCCCAGTTTTGTGCAAACGGGAACATAATGCTCCAGTATCCTATTCCGGTAAGATTATATCTGTCAGCAAGACGAAGCTTTGCATCAATACTTCTTACATCTTCAAACCATACAACGTGGCTCCTTCCGTTTTCGGTGTAATAGAAATACGGCGTTTGCGATTCCCTGTCAAAAATTATTTCGGCATTTTGCTGTGCTGCCCTTTCAACTGCCGTTTGATTTCCGAGTGCCTGTGCCCTTGAGGTGCCTTGCTCGTAAGGAAGTGTCCAGTCATATCCGTAGTTTGGTATGCCCATATAAATTTTATTTCGTGGGATTTCTGATACGGCATATCTTATCACATCCTCTACCTGCGGCAATGGCGCTACTGCAAGAGGAGGACCGTATGTATATCCCCATTCGTATGTCATAAGCAAAACTCTGTTGGCTATTGCGCCTATTGCGGGATAATTATGTGCCTCGTACAAAAGTCCCGGCTGATTTGCATAGGTTTTAGGCGCTAAAGCAACACTTAAGGTAAAACCGTTTTGCGAAAGTTTTTCTCTTGCGTTCTCCAAAAAATCAAGGTATGCCTCGCCATAATCATAGGGAACATATTCAAAGTCAACATCCAGTGCTTGATATCCTTTTTCTCTCATAACTTCAATAATGTTATTTAAAACTATTTCCTGATAAGCTCTATCTCCTAAAAGTCTTTTTGCCTTTTCGCCCGAGAAGTTTCCGCTTTCGTCTATTGTTGTAAGTACCATTACGGGAACTACCCTGAATTCATATGCAAGGCGGATAAGCTCTGTATCGTTTACACCTATAAGCCCGCCTTCATCATCAAAGCCGTAGGAAAAAATTGCAAGATAGGTAAGATAAGGCAATGCTCTTAAAAGAACATTCCTTCTTATATAGGGATAAGCATACCCCATTACAGAAAGCGAGCGCCGTTTTTCTCCTTCAAAAGATATTGTAAGCTCCTGCCCTGGGAAAATGTTGCCCGAAATAGCAATAGTGGGATTATTCTGAATAAGCTCGATTTCGCTTATCCCAAATCTTCGGGATATAGAAAAAAGGCTGTCCCCAGGTTGTACCCTGTAAATTTGCAAAGGAAACGTAACAATAAGCGCCTGACCAACAGCAAGACGAGAATTAAGAGCAAGACCGTTATCGCTTAAAAGCCTTGCAACCGAAACTCCATACTGCCTTGCAATGGAAGTTAAAGTGTCTCCTCTTTGAACAACATGTATAAGCATTATATCAACTCCTTTTTCTTTGCTTAACATATTATTCAGATTATTGATTTTAGTGAATAACATCTTTTGTTCAAAGCTGACCTCTTAACGGGCAAAAGTATAACTTAAAAACGCAAAAACAGATTACGCAATGCGTAACCTGTTTTGATTTTATCAAACGTTTTCGAGTGCCTGTTTTAAGTCTTCGATTATATCGTCTACATTTTCAAGCCCTACCGAAAGTCTTACCATGGAAGGGTTAATGCCTGCAGCTACAAGCTGCTGGTCGGTAAGCTGACGGTGTGTTTCGCTTGCAGGGTGTAATACACAAGTTCTTATGTCTGCAACGTGTACTTCGTTTGAAGCAAGCTTTAATGAGTCCATAAATCTTACTGCCGCATCTCTGCCGCCCTTTATGTTTACTGAGATAACTCCGCTTGCGCCCTTTAAGTATTTTTGTGCAAGCTCGTACTGACTGTCACCTTCAAGGAAGGGATAATCAACATGCTCTATTTTGTCGGATTCCTTTAAAAATTTTGCTACTGTAAGGGCATTTTCGCAGTACTGCTTCATTCTTATATGAAGTGTTTCAAGTCCTAAATTAAGAAGGAAAGCCGAATGTGCCGCAGGATATGCACCAAAATCTCTCATCAGCTGCATTCTTGCTTTTATTATATATGCCGCTTCCTTATATGTATCAACATATGTTATGCCGTGATAGGATTCATCAGGCTCTGTAAATTCAGGGAACTTGCCGTTTGACCAGTTGAATTTACCACTGTCAACAATAACGCCACCGCCCTGAACTGCATGACCGTCCATATATTTGGTTGTTGAATGAATAACTATATCTGCTCCAAATTCAAAGGGTTTGCACAAAATGGGAGTTGCAAAGGTGTTGTCTATTATAAGAGGAACGTCCATACTGTGGGCTATGTTTGCAAATCTTTCGATATCAAAAACTTTAAGTGCGGGATTTGCTATTGTTTCGCCAAAAACAGCTTTTGTGTTTTCTTTGAAGGCTGCCTTTATTTCTTCGTCGCTCCACGATGCATCAACATAAATGCATTCTATTCCAAGCTTTTTTAATGTATATGAGAAAAGATTTATTGTTCCGCCGTAAATCTGGGGCACGCTTATAAAGCTATCGCCAGCATGACAGATATTTAAAATAGAAAGAAGGCTTGCCGCTTGTCCTGATGATGTGCACATTGCACCTACGCCGCCCTCTAAAGCTGCAATCTTTTCTTCAACCGCCATTACAGTCGGGTTTGCAAAACGTGAGTATATAAGGCTTTTTGTGGGTTCGTCAAACACAGCCGCAACATCGTCTGTCGAATCATAAACATAGGTTGTGCTTTGCACTATCGGTACTACTCTCGGTTCTGTATTTTTCGGGGTGTAACCCGCATGTAGGCATTTTGTTTCGTCTCTCATAATTTTACCTCCAAAAATAATCTCTTTATTCTATTATATCAGCTTTTTTTATTTTGTTCAACCTTTTCCTTGCAAATATATAACACACAAAATGTGCCGCTCCTGTCAAAAACCAAGATATGGGATAAACTATAAATATGTTATTTATAGTTGGCATTAATGGGAATACAAAGGCAAGCCAGGTAATTCTGAATATACAGGTGCCGAAAATTGCTACAAAAAGGGGCAATAGCGAATACCCAAGGCCACGCACACCATTGCCAAGCGATTCCATTATACCGCATAAACAATATGGTGCCATTACAAACCAAAGTCTGTTTATACCATACCTGATAACCTCTGCATCATTAGAGTATATTGAAAGCACCTTCGCTGCAAAGGGCATTATTGTTACAGTAAACAAAATGCCTGTAACTGCCGCACAAAGCGCGCAAGCTTTTAAGCCGGCATCAACTCTTTTAAGCTTTCCTGCTCCGAGGTTTTGTCCCGAGAGTGTGAGCATTGTCTGGGCAAAGGAATTAATTGCTACATAGGCAAAACCTTCAACATTGCCAGCCGCAGCACTCCCTGCTACTATGGCGGTTTGGTCAAATGAATTTACCGATGCCTGTACCATCATATTTGATATCGAAAACATAGAGCTTTGCAGCCCTGCAGGCAAACCTATGGCGACAATCTCACTCATTTCGTTTTTATCAAATGCAATTTTTGATATATCAAGGTGTACCTCGCTTTGCTCGGTTATAAGACACAAAATAACTAAAGTCATCGAAACAAACTGTGATATAGCCGTTGCAAGTCCTACACCGAGTGCTCCCATATGAAACACTATAACAAATATAAGATTTAATATAACATTCACGATGCCTGCAACTGTTAAAAATCTAAGCGGTCTTTCAGTATCCCCTTTAGAACGTAGAATTGATGCGCCAAAGTTATACACTATGGTAGCGGGCACTCCTACAAAATAGGCACGCATATATTTAAGGGCACTGTTAAAAATATCGCTCGGGGTGTCAAGCAAACGAAGGAGAGGTCCCGAAATCAAAAAGCCTACAACGCCGGTTATAATTCCGAACAAAATACTTGTCGCAATTGCGGTATGTACTGCCTTTTCTACTCTATATGTGTCCTTTGCACCTATATGCCTTGCAATAAGCACATTTGAGCCTATCGAAAGACCTATACAAAAGTTTACTATAAGATTTACACTCGAGCTTGTTGCCCCAACAGCTGCAAGCTCACCACTGCCCGCAAACTTTCCTACCACTATAATATCGGCAGCGTTAAAGAGAAGCTGCAAAATTCCGTTAAGCATAAGCGGTATTGTAAAAAGCAAAATGTTTTTTAATAAAGGCCCTTCGGTAAAATTTGTTTCACTGCGTGCCAAACTTTTCATTTTCTTACCCCTTCTGCTGGCTCTGATTTTTTTTATACTCCTTATTATATGCCCTTTAATTCCCTTTGTAAAGATGTTTTTTGCAAAATTTCTCTTCTCAAACAAAGTTTTTTATGCTATACTTGTTTTAAAGGGAGGTTTTTATATGTCACTTGTTTTTATTACCGCTCTGGGGGTTGGCGGTGCTACCCTTTTTGGAGCTATAATAGGTTTTTTATTTAAAAATGTTTCTCATAAATTTAATGATATTATTCTTTCGTTTGCAGCGGGGGTTATGCTCTCGGCGGCTGTGCTCGGACTTATTGTTCCTTCTTTGGAATACGGTGGGAAATATCCTCTTTTAGTGTGTATTGCAGGTATCTTTTCGGGTGCTGTTGCTTTGAATTTTATGGACAAGCTTGTTCCACATTTGCATAATATTATGGGAAGCGCAAATGAAGAAAAGCATAAAGACACAAACATAAACAAGCTTATACTTTTTGTTATGGCAATAGCCATACATAATCTGCCCGAAGGTATTGCCGCAGGTGTAGGCTTTGGAAGCGAAAATACTGCCGAGGCAGTTATGATAGCAGGGGCTATTGCTTTGCAGAATATTCCTGAAGGTATGGTTATAATTGCTCCAATGCTTGCGGCAGGCATTTCGCCTAAAAAAACCTTTATATGTGCCGCGCTGACAGGGGTTATAGAGGTTATAGGTACTTTGATAGGATATTTTGCAACATCGCTTTCGAGTGCGATTTTGCCTTTTGCTCTTGCTTTTGCGGGCGGTACTATGCTTTATGTTGTAAGCGATGAAATGATTCCCGAAACTCACGCTCACGGAAGCGAGCGCGCTGCTACATACTCGCTTCTTATAGGTTTTTGTGTTATGTTGGTTCTTGATGTGGTTTTAGGATAAATAAATAAAAAAGGCGGTGTAAAAATTTACACCGCCTTTTTTATGGGGATTGGAAAAAATGTTTCAGAACGGACAAACTGAGCTACACCAAGGCTTTGCCTTGGTGTAGGATACCCGAAGGCGTACAAATACGCCCTAGAGGCGAAGTTTGTTCATAGCAAAAAACATAAAATTATAAGAAAAAATCAAAAAATTGATTTTTTCGACCTAATTTATCTCTCTATAAATTAGATTTGCAAAGTATATTTCTTATATTTCTTCGTTTTTTGCGGTCTGGACTTTTTTTACATTCCCTTTTTTATTTGTTTAAAAGAAAGTCTAATGCTTCTATATACCCGTCAAAGCCTTTGCCGCAAATGGTTTTTTCGGCTATAAGCGACACATAAGAAATTTTGCGGAAATCTTCTCTTTCGGTAACATCCGAAATATGAACTTCAACCGTAGGGATTGCAACCGCCTTTAAGGCATCAAGTATTGCAATGCTTGTATGTGTATAGGCGGCAGGGTTTATGATTATGCCGTCAAACACACAAAATGCCTCCTGAATTTTATCCACAATAGCGCCCTCGTGGTTTGACTGAAAAATTTCTATGCTGCAGCCTCTTTGTGTTGCAGCTTTTTCAATTTTATCGGTTAAATCCTGATAAGTTGATTTTCCGTAAATATCGGGTTCGCGTATTCCCAGCATATTTAAATTGGGACCGTTGATTACAAGTATTTTCATATTTTTTCATCTCCGAATATTTTTTCTTTTATAAGAAGTGCCGTTTTTTCGGGGTTCCCTGTTGACACAACCGAAAAGTGCGAAAATTTTTTATACATAGGCAGGCGTTTTACATACATGTTTTTAAGGTTTTCTTCCCCGCCTTCAGATAACGGTCTTCCTTTGGTTGCAAGACGCGAAAGCTCTCTTTCCAAAAATACGACTATGGCATTTTGATGCATAATATCAAAATTTATATCCTGCGTTACACATCCTCCCCCAGTTGCAATAACAAGCGAGCTTTTTTTACAAAGCTCTGCAAGAACAAGGGTTTCTGTTTTACGGAAGGCTTGCTCTCCGTCCTTCTGTATAATTTCGGCAGGGGTTTTGTAAAGCTTTGTAATTTCCTCGTCACTATCTGCAAATTCTCTTTCCAAAAGCTTTGCAAGACATTTTGAAACTGTTGTTTTGCCAGAGCCTGGCATCCCTACAAGAATTATATTTTTTGTCTGTCTTTCTATCTTCTTACGTATTTCGTTTATTTTTTCATCGCAAATTTTTTTACCCGTAAAGATTTCGCAAGCCTTTTTTGCCTGTGAAACAAGCATGGGAAGTCCGTTTGCCGTTTTTATTCCCATTTTTTGTGCATCGGCAATTATTTTTGTGCGCGCAGGGTTATATATTACATCAATTACTGCTTCGCAGTTTTTAAACAGTGTTATGTTAATAGGTGCTTTATCAGTATCAGGATACATACCTACGGGGGTTGCGTTCACTATAATCTGTGCATTTAAAAATGGCGCGATATTTTGGGGATTGTTTTCTTTGCGGGTTAAATATCTTACACTTTTTGCGTCATTATCAACGAAAACACAAAATGCCGTTTTTGCCGCACCGCCATTTCCTATAATAACAACGTCTTTACCCTTTATATCAATATCAGCTGTTTTTAAGGTATATTCAAATCCATAGTAATCAGTATTATATCCGTAAAGCTTTCCTTCGCGCTTTACTATTGTATTTACTGCTCCTATTTTTTCGGCTTCGGGCGAAATAATGTCAAGATACTGCATTACCGTCTGTTTATACGGGATTGTAACATTCAATCCGTCAAAATCTTTATTCTCAAAAAACTTTGCCAGTTCATTTTCTTCAAGCTCGCGATATTCATAAGAATAATCGGCAAGCTCTTTATGTATCAGCTTTGAAAATGAATGTGAAAGTTTTTTTGCTATAAGATAACATTTCATTATTATCAAATCCTTATTATGCTTCTCTGTAACTTCCGAGATATTTTATATTTTTTTCTCCCAAAGAGAGTTCAAGCTGGTCTATAATAACAGGAAGTTTTTCGGAATAAACCGAAATATCCAAATCAAAATAAAACATAAACTCAAAATCGCTTTCGGGGATGGGTCGGCTTTCGAGTTTTATAATATTTATCCCAAACGCATAAAACTGGGATATTACACTGTAAAGTGCTCCTGCCCTATGGGGTGTGCGTATTAAAAGACTGGTTCTGTCGGCACCGGGATAAATTTCAAGCTCTTTTGAAAAACAAATAAATCTTGTATAGTTATTTGAAGTGTTTTGTACTCCCTGTTTTATAATTTCAAGTCCGTATTGCAAAGAACATTCTTCCGACGATAATGCCGCAATATCTCCTCTTTCGGAATCGGCAACTTTTTTTGCCGCAATAGCCGTATTTTCGCATTCTGTTATCTTTACGTTTTTGCCTAAAGATTCCAAAAATTTACTGCACTGGCTTATTGCCTGGGGATGCGAAAAAATTTCTTTTATGTCTTCTGCTTTGGTGCCTTTTTTTGCGAGCAGACTATGTGAAATCTGCATTTTTGTGCTGCGAACAATGTTGAATTTATACTCGCTCATTAAGTTATATATCTGTGTTACACTGCCTGCGCTGCTGTTTTCGAGCGGAACTATACCGTAACGGCAAAGACCGCTATCTACTGCCGCAAATACTGCTTCAAAGGTCTGGCAGTACATTATTGATGGCTTTGCAAACATTTTTCTGCAGGCGTGCGAGGAATGTGCCCCTTCTATTCCCTGGCAGGCTACTATTGCCTTTTCAGGGAATAGCTTTTCTGTTTTTTCTGTCGCTTCCTTTATTGCAGAGGAAAGTCCCGAAGGCGGTGCTATATGCTTGCTTTGATAAGCTTTGCTTATTTCAAGCACCGAGTTATAAAGATTTCTTGTATAATCGCCGTATGTTTCTCCTGCAAGTTCTTCTACTTTTTCAAGAAGCTTGCGTTCTCTTTCGGCATCATACACAGAAATTCCGTTTTCTTTTTTGTATTGTGCAACCTCTTTTGCAGTTTCCATTCTTTTAACAAACAAATCTACAATCTGTTTGTCTATACTGTCAATTTGTTCTCTGCATTTATTTAAATCCATTTTATTTTCCTTCTTTCAATAATATATCTGCTATTACTATTGCTGCTGCCGCTTCAACACATACTGCGGCACGCTTTACTATACAGGGATCGTGTCTGCCCGAAATTACAAGCTCGCATTCTTCTTTTTTGGAAAGTGAAATGCTTTTTTGTTTTTTCCCTATTGACGGGGTAGGCTTAAATGCAACATTGAATATTATGGGCATCCCCGAAGAAATACCTCCTAAAATTCCACCGTGGTTATTGGTTGAAGTACGTATTTTTCCGTCTTCCCCTATTTCAAACGGATCGTTATTCTGGCTTCCCAAAAGTTTTGTGCACAAAAAACCATTGCCGAATTCTATTCCCTTTACTGCAGGAATTGCAAATACAGCAGATGAAATTTTGCCTTCAAGTCCGCCAAAAAGTGCGTCCCCAATGCCTTCCGGCATATTGCATATTGCACACTCAACGCTTCCGCCCACACTATCAGCACAAAGCTTTGCTTTTCGTATTTCTTCCTTCATAAGTTCTCCCTTTTCGTCGTTTAATACAGGGAAATCTTTTGCTTTTGGGAAGTCCTTTTCTGTTACACGGCAAGGGTCAAACATATCGTCGCTGACATTGCCTATTGAACTAATGTGAGTTCCTATATATATTCCTTTTTCTTCTAAAAGTTGTTTACAGATGCCACCTGCTATACATATATTTGCAGTTAATCTGCCCGAAAACTGACCGCCGCCCGAAATATCTCTTGCATCGCCAAACTTTGCCCATGCAGCATAATCTGCGTGCGAAGGTCTTGGTACGTCTTTTAAATTATCATAATCCTTTGAGCGTGTGTTTGTGTTTTCGATTATTGCCGTCAAGGGTGCACCGCATACTATTCCGTCTACAAGCCCCGACACAATGTTTACTTTATCGGCTTCTTTACGGGTTGTAGAAAACTCGTCGCATCCGGGGGCACGTCTTGACATAAAAGAAGCAAGCTTTTCTTCATCAATTTTAAATCCCGTGGGCAAATTTTCTATAACAACGCCCATCTTTTCGGAATGTGATTGCCCGAAAACTGTTATTTTTATATTTTCTCCAAACGAAAAACTCATTTTACTTCACCTCCCAAATCTTTGAATTTCTGATAAAAATCAGGGTATGATTTTTCTACCGCCTCTGCCTTTTCTATTATTACATCTCCCTTTGTTACCAATGCCGCTATTGCCGCACTCATTGCAATTCTGTGGTCATTTGCGCTGTGTACTTTACCGCCAGAAAGGGGATGTCCTTCTACTGTTATTGTGTTTTCGTCTGCCCATATTTTCCCGCCCAGGGCAGTTATTAAATTTACTGTGCTTTCTACTCTGTCGCTTTCTTTTGCACGAAGTCTTTCAATATTATAAAATACCGTTTTGCCTTTTGCCGAGCTTGCCGCTACACAGAGTATGGGAACAATATCAGGGATATCTTTGGCATCAATTTCTGTTCCCGAAAGATTTGATTTATATACAAAAACAGAATTTTGATTTCTTACTATTTTTGCTCCCATACAAGAAAGTATATCTATAATTTTGCTGTCGCCCTGAAGACTTTCTTTTAAAAGGTTTGTGCATTCAATTTTATCTCGGCTCCCTATTGCCCCTGCTACAAGCCAGAACGCCGCATTTGAATAATCGCCCTCTATTACAATATCTCCGTTTGATTTATAGCCCCCTTCATTTATTATATAACCGTTTTCTGTTTTTTGGACATTTATTCCAAACTTTTGTTGCATATTGGTTGTTATATCTATATAGGGTGCGCTTTGTAGGTTGCCTTTTATTTTTATGCTTCCGCCCGAAAACCCAAGTGCAAACAAAAGACCTGTTATAAACTGGGAGCTTATATCCCCTTCGATTTCAAAATCATAAGTTTTAATCTTGCCCTCCATAAACAAGGGTAAAAACGAATCGTCAGGATGAGTAATTTTTACTCCGTGTGCTCTTAGCTGATTTATCAAAGCCGCAAGCGGGCGTTTGCCAAGTCTTTGTGCTCCAATAAATTTGCACTTTTTGCCTAAAGCTGCTGCAAAAGGAAGCATAAAGCGCAAGGTAGAACCGCTCTCGCCGCAATCGAGCACACATTCTTTACCATCGTTTTTTGCAGTGTCTATGGGAGTTACCAAAACATAATCCTCATAAAACTCGAACTCTGCGCCGAGTGCTTTTAAACAGTTTATTGTTGCCTCTATATCCTTGGAAAAGGATTTACAAAATATTTTTACAGGCTTATCTGATGCTGCGGCACAAATAAGCGCACGGTGCATATATGATTTTGACGGCGGTGCAACTATTTTTCCGCCTAAACTTGAAGGTAAAATTTTAACTTTCATTTTTGCTCAAGTCCTTCTTTAAATATATCAAAAAGTTCTTCTTCGCTTACCTTTATGACGTCGCATTCTCCCACAGCTTTTGGAACAACAATGTTTATTCCGTCATTTTGGGCTTTTTTATCGTTTTTTGCAATTTTCAAAAGCTTCTCTGCCCCAAAGTTACACTCTGTTTCTAACGAAAAAATGTCGAGCATCTTTTTTAAACTGTCGAGGGTTCCCTTTTTACAAAGTCCTCTTTTTTCAAATGCGTTTGTTATAATATACATTCCCATTGCAACCGCTCTGCCGTGAGATATTTTATATTCTGACAATGTTTCAATTGCGTGTCCTATTGTATGTCCGAAATTTAAAATACGTCTTATTCCGCCTTCAAACTCGTCCTCTGTTACAACGTCTGTTTTTATCTGTATGCATCTTGAAATAATTTCTTCAAGATTTTTTTGTGCATCTTCTAAAATAAGTTTTTCGATATCAAATCCGCGTATCATTGCATATTTTATTACCTCTGCCATACCATCGGAAAAATATTCTGAAGGCAGGGTTTTAAGTGTGTCAATATCAAAAAATACTGCTTTTGGCTGATAAAATGCTCCTGCCAGATTTTTACCACAGTCTAAATCTATCCCTGTTTTTCCTCCAACCGAGGAATCAACTGCCGACAAAAGAGACGTTGGTATGCCGATAAAATTTATACCTCTCATATAAGCCGATGCCGAAAAGCCCGTTATATCTCCCACAACTCCGCCACCGAGGGCAAAAAGTGTGTCGTCTCTTGTAAATCGGTTTTTAGCAAGGAAGTTTAATATGCCGGCAAAGGTGGTCATATTTTTTGAGGCTTCTCCTGCCGAAAACACATATTCAAAAACACTGAAACCGCATTTTTCAAGCGAAGCTTTTACCCTTTCCATATAAAGAGGGGCAACATTTGTATCGCTTACAACACAGGCTTTGCCCGCTTTCACAAGACCTTTTGAAAGCGGGCCTATATTATCTATAATCCCTCTTTCAATTATAACATCATATTCTGTTGAAACTTTTACACTTATCTTTTTCATATTAACCTATGCTTTCTTTAATTTGCGAACCTTCAAGCAAAAGCTTTTCAAGCTTTTCTGTATCGTTATTTTCTATGGCATTTTTATAGCTTTGAAGATTTGTTATAATATTTTCTATTTCAAACATAATATTTTCTTTATTGTCCATAAAAAGCTCTGCCCACATTTTGGGGTTAAGCTTTGCAACTCGGGTTAAATCCTTATAGCTTCCTGCTGAAAAGCCTTTGTGCACCTGTGCGTTAGGACTTTTTACATAAGCATTTGAAACTATATGCGCAAGCTGTGATGTGAAGGCTATAATTTTATCGTGCTCCTCGGCACTTGTTATCGTAACATTTTTAAAGCCTATTTTTAAAAGGATTTCTTTAAGATTTTGCAAAGTTTCGATTTTAATGTCCTTTGGCGGAACTAGAATCATTCCCGCACCCGAAAACATTGAAGCTTTGGAATGGGAAAAACCCGAATGCTGTGTGCCGGCCATAGGGTGCCCGCCGATAAAGCAAAAACCTTTTTCTTCTGCTATTTTAAAACATTCCCTGCAAACTGAGCTTTTTGTTCCTGCAAGGTCAATTACTACTGCGTCCTTTTTTATTTTGTCGGCATATTTTTTTAAAAATTCCACAGTCGCTTTAGGATACAGGGCTATGAAGATATAATCGCAGTCTTTTATATTTTCGTCTGTTAAAGATTCATCAATAGCCTTTTCAAGTTTTGCCATTATAACCGTGTTACTGTCTTTATCATAACCTAAAACCTTTGTTTCGTCAAGCAGGGAAAAACCCTTTGCAATTGAACCGCCGATAAGTCCAAGTCCTGCTACCGCTATTTTCATACTCTTGCCTCCCTTTATTTTATAGCCGTACGCACACGCTCTACCGCTTTTGCAACATCTTCAAACTGCTCGGGGGTTAAAGATTGTGCTCCGTCGCAAAGTGCACGCTGGGGGTCGTTATGAACTTCTATCATAAGTCCGTCTGCCCCTGCTGCTGCGGCTGAAAGCGAAAGCGGTTTTACAAGCCTTGAAAGTCCGCACGCGTGGCTCGGGTCAACAATTATGGGAAGGTGCGATAATTCCTGAAGCATTGGCACTGCCGAAATATCCAGAGTATTTCTTGTGTAGGTTTCAAAGGTTCTTACTCCTCTTTCGCACAAAATAACATTTTCGTTGCCTTCTGACATTATATATTCAGCACTCATCAAAAATTCTTTCATAGTATTGGCAAGACCTCTTTTTAACAAGATAGGTTTTTTGGTTTTGCCCAGTTCCTTTAACATTTCGAAGTTTTGCATATTTCTTGCCCCTACCTGAATTACGTCTACATCTTCAAAAAGCGGAAGGTGGTCTGCATTCATAATCTCTGTTACAATGGGAAGACCTGTTTCTTTTTTTGCTTCGAGCAAAAGCTTTAATCCTTCATCTCTTAATCCTTGGAAATCGTATGGGGAAGTTCTTGGCTTGAATGCCCCTCCTCGTAAAAGGGTTGCTCCTGCTTCTTTTACTCTTTTTGCTACGTCTATAATCTGTTCCTCACTTTCAATGGAACAGGGGCCTGCTATTATTGCAAAATGTCCGTCCCCTATTTTTACTTTTCCGTCGGCTATTGAAACGCAAGTGTTTTCAGGATGGAATTTTCTGTTTGCATTTTTAAAAGGTTCGCTTACCCGTGTTACCTGGGAAACTATATCAAGCCCTTCCAAAAGTTCTGTATCGATACGGCTTGTGTCCCCTACAAGTCCGAGTACTGTCTGATACTCGCCTGCTGAAATATGCACACTTACATTCTGACCTTCTATCCAGGATATAAGATTATCAAACTGTTCTTTTTGAGCATTGTTTTTTACTACTACAATCATTTTTTACACACTCCTTCTAAAATAAAAAAATAAGCCTTGCAGTGATTTAAACTGCAAAGCTTAAAATTTTTTTCTAAAACATAGCCTTTATTTATCTGCAGCACAAATCACTTTTACTTTGAACGTAGCTAAAGTAAAAGTAAAAATATATAGCTGCAAAAACTGCTAAAGTCATGCTTTTTTCTCCTTAAAAATACTTTATGATAGTTATACTAGCACAATGATTTTTATTTGTCAAGAACTTTTTTAAATTTTTTTATCCCAGTGCAAGACTGTTGTTTATAAGTGTTGTGCTATACATAAATAACACATCTGAATTTTCAAAATCCACAAAGTGACCTACAAAATCACTCTTTATATATCTTATGTCAACAAGTGTTATTTGTTCGTACCCTTCTAAAAGTAAGGGGGCAAGGCTTGAGGCATACGAATCTCGGAAAATTATAAGCTTTTTGCCGTTTTGAACCTTTTGGTTTTGCATTGTTATAATGGGGGAAGCGCCTGACAAAAACATTTCGTATGCATCTTTGCCGAAAGCCTTTTCCATATTATACATTTCTCCCTCTTTTGGTGTGCCTGTATCATAGTAGGTAACAACTGCCGAAGAAAGTGTTTCGTTTGTAAGATAATATATTTCTTCGCTCGGCACGGGCAATGCGCTCTGCCCTGCATATACGCCCCAGAAAGGTGTATTAAGCTTTTTAACTTCATATTCTGCCGATACGTCTGTACCCATTTTTTCGCCGAGTCTTTCTGCTATATCTGTAATTTTTTCCTGGCGCCAGTGGGAATCTGTTTTATAATAATCGTCTGCCGACAAAAGGTCGTTTATATCTATATACTCCATATAAGAAAGCTTTTCTCTTACACTTTTTATAAAGGCAGAATAATCTAAAGAGGGGTATCCGTTTTTCTCTGCCAGCACAAAGTTTTTATCGGGGATTAAAGAAAGATAAATTTTTGTGTTTTTATCCTTCAAATATTTTTCGCGAAGATTGTTAAACCTTTGTACTGCATGATTTATCATATCGTCATTCTGTTTTGGGTCAAGCTTTGAAAGATGCCCTTGTGCAACAAAAAGACCATTGTTATCTTTTTTCCCTAAAAAGGTGTAAGAAAAAATTGCTTTTATTCTCCTTAAAGTGTCTCTTAAAACTATTCTGTCGGTTGCATATTCTTCAAACCCTTGCGAAAATTCGCCGTTTAATACTGACTCTTCCGAAATTTCGGGGAAGGCGGCAAGGGCTCTTCTTTCGCTTTGGGAAAAATCATCGGAAGGCAAGATCAAAGATGCAAAAAACACAGAAAATATAATTACTGCAAAAACTGTTACTGTTAATATTTTTTTCATTTTTACCCTCCTTTAAAATCTGAAATATAAAAACGGATTGAACGAACCGTCTGCCAAAAATGCCGTTGCAAGCAAAAGAAGGCCTACAAGCACAGGTATTTCAAGAGCCGATATTATTTTGCCGATAGTTTTTGTTTCTTTAATTTTTTTAACTGTATTGCGGGGCAGTGGGGTTGCACCTATAACCGCAATCAAAATTACGGTGCCGTAATTTTTTAAAGTGTATAAAAACTCTGCCGAATAAAAGGGAACATCTTTGCCGAACATTCCGAAAACTGAGGAAATTGCCTCTCCCATATTATTTGCGCTGAAAATAACAAAGCTTATAAGTACAAAAAACAAAAGATATATATGGCTTAATATTTTGTGTTTTTCTAAGTATGCTTTGATGAAAAATTTTTCAATAAGAAGTAAAACTGCAAAATAAATGCCCCATACTATAAAGTTCCATTCTGCACCGTGCCAGAAGCCTGTTAAAAACCAGACTGTAAAAATGTTTAAAAAAAGTCTTCCCCTTCCTACTCTGTTGCCGCCCATGGGGATATAAACGTAGTCGCGAAACCAGGTGCCGAGCGACATGTGCCATCTTCTCCAGAACTCGGTTATGCTTTTTGATATAAAGGGATAATTAAAGTTCTCAAGAAAATCAAAGCCGAATATTTTACCAAGACCTATTGCCATATCACTGTATCCCGAAAAGTCAAAGTATATCTGCAGAGAATAGGCTACCGAAAAAAGCCAGTAAAAAAGTACCGATTTTTCGTTTGATGCCCAAAAGGATGAACAAAGTTCACCTAAAGTATTTGCTATTATTATTTTTTTTGAAAGACCTATTATAAATCTCTGTATTCCGTCAGCAGTTTTTTCTATGCTGTGAGTCCTTTTTACGAGCTTAGTTTCTACGTCTGCATAACGTACTATGGGTCCCGCTATAAGCTGGGGAAAAAGAGTGATATAGGTTGCAAGCGTTATGGGGTTTTTCTGTGCGGGAACATGTCCTCTGTAAACGTCAACAGTATAGCTTAAAACCTGGAATGTATAAAAGCTTATACCTATTGGAAGAGCTATGTTTAAAAGCCGTATTGAAAGACCTGTTACTCGGTTTATGTTATTGATGAAAAAGTCTGCATACTTAAAATAGCCCAAACAACCAAGACAAAAGGCAACCGCAATCAAAAGAAAGGCTTTTGATATTGCTTTGTCCCTATACTTTTCGATTAAAATTCCTGCTATATAATTTACTGCTATTGTTGCAAGCATTAAAAATACATACACAGGTTCTCCCCAAGCGTAAAAGAAAAGACTGAAAATTAAAAGAACGCTGTTTTTAAGACTTTTTGGTGCTAAAAAATAAAGCAATATAACAAGCGGTAAAAAATAATATAAAAACGAAATACTTGAAAAAAGCATACTTTATCTCTCCGTAAAAGCAGGGGGCGATTATTTTCGTCCCCTGTTTTTTTATTTATTCTTCATCAAAGCTTTTAGGACTCATTACAAAAAATACTTTGTTGCCAACGCTTCCTGTTACCATTTCTTCTGCTTCAACACAGATGTTCCAACGAAGATCTGCATTTTTCTTTAAGTTCGAAATAAAGCTCTGAACATTTTTGGAATCTTCAAGCTCGAATATATAGCCTACAAAAGGTATGGAGCCTATCATAGGACCAAACATTGCACCTGATTTAAAGTCGTGTATTTCTTCTTTAAACCCGGCAAGGTATCCCGGTTCTATGGGCGATGCTCCTGCCATAAAGGGAAGCAGTGAGCTTTGTGCCATTGAATCAGCTATACTTTGTGCGCTTGCAGATGCAGTTGCTTTTGTTTTAAATTCTTCCAAAAGAGCTGTTCCTGCGGTTTTTGGTTCTGCGGGTTTATCCGCTGGTTTGTCTGCGGGTTTTTCTTCGCTGGGCTTATCTGCAGGCTTGTCTGCGGGTTTATCCGCAGGTTTGTCTGCAGGCTTGTCTGCGGGTTTATCTGCGGGTTTGTCTGCAGGCTTGTCTGCAGGTTTGTCTACGGGGTTATCTGCAGGTTTGTCTGCAGGTTTGTCTTCCGGATCTGTATTTTCCTGATTTTCTGGTACGTTTGTTTGTTGGTTTGCAGGGACGTCGTTTGTTACGTCTTCTGCGTTATTTCCGCAAGCGGTAAATGCAAAAAGCAAGCTTACTGCCAAAAGAATTGCTAATATCTTTTTCATATTTTTTCTCCTTTTTATGTTAAAATTTTCTCCATACCATTTTATTTACAACACCTGTATAGGATTGTATTATTTTACAAACCTTTGTAGAAACATTTTCTTCCACATAGTCGGGTACGGGGATTCCGTCATCTTTATTTTCTGTCATAGCGATAGCTGTTTCTACCGATTGAAGAAGTGACACTTCATCAATTCCCGCCAAAATAAAGCAAGCTTTGTCAAGTGCTTCGGGGCGTTCGGTTGATGTTCTTATACAAATTGCGGGGAAGGGTGCCCCTATGCTTGTAAAAAAGCTTGACTCTTCGGGCAGAGTTCCGCTGTCGGAAACTACACAAAATGCGTTCATCTGCAGGTTGTTATAATCGTGGAAACCCAAAGGCTCGTGCTGAATTACTCTTTTATCTAACTTGAATCCGCTTTCTTCAAGACGTTTTTTAGAGCGGGGATGGCAGGAATAAAGAATGGGCATATCATATTTTTCTGCCATTTTGTTTATCGCCGTAAAAAGACTTATAAAGTTTTTCTCGGTATCGATATTTTCTTCTCTGTGAGCAGATAAAAGAATGTATTTTTTCTTTTCAAGTCCAAGTTTTTTGAGTATATCGCTTGCCTTTATGTCTTCAAGATTCTGGTGCAAAACCTCTGCCATAGGCGAACCTGTAACGTAGGTGCGCTCTTTGGGGAGTCCACACTCGTGCAGATATTTGCGCGCGTGCTCGGAATAAGCAAGGTTTACATCCGAAATAATGTCAACTATTCTGCGGTTGGTTTCCTCGGGCAGGCATTCATCCTTGCAACGGTTGCCCGCTTCCATATGGAATATGGGAATATGAAGGCGCTTTGCTGATATTGCCGAAAGACACGAGTTTGTGTCGCCCAGGATAAGCAGAGCGTCTGGCTTTATCTGATTCATAAGCTTATATGAACAGTTTATAATATTGCCCACAGTTTCGCCCAAATCGTCGCCCACTGCGTCCATATAAACATCGGGCGCGTCAAGCTTTAAATCGGAAAAGAAAACTCCGTTTAATGTGTAGTCATAATTTTGGCCTGTGTGTGCTAAAACGCAATCAAAATACTGACGGCACTTTTTTATCACTGCCGCAAGACGGATTATTTCAGGTCTTGTACCTACAATAATTAGAAGCTTAAGCTTTCCGTTTTCTTTAAAACTTACATCGGAATAATCTGTTTTGATATTCATAAAAAACTCCTTTAAAGTTTATTTTAATCCTATATCTTTTAAAAGTTCTTCTACCTTATTGGTTTTTTCGCTGGTAATGTTTTTGTTTGCCCTCACTTCTGAAACTGAATGGGCAAGCCTTCCTTTAAAAACTGTTTCAACCCATCTTACTGCCCAGTAAACAGGTGTAAGATATTTTCGGTTTTCAAGTTTTTTATATCTTAAAATCAACATTTCGTAGGGCATAAATATTCTGTTTATAATATTTTTGAGTTTGCCTCCCGCATTTATATTATTTACGGTTACCCTTTGCTCCGTAGTGCCGTACACACCTCCCGCCAAAATATATTCTTCCATTTTAGCGGTGTTTTCGGTGTGGTCTTTTCCTTCAAACCATACTTCCTCAAGTAAAAATGCGTTTTGTGCAAAACGTTCTATGTTGCACTCTTGACAATGCTGCATAACAATTTCTTTATCAAAGCCCATTTTGTTTTTAAGAATATACAGGTCTAAAAAAGGTTTTATACCGCAACCGCCTCTTAAAAAGTGGTAGGATATATGAGCCAGAATATGAAATACTAAAAATTCATTTGTCTGCCTGTACTCAAATGAAGATTCATTTAAAGGGAAACTGTATTCCCATACTTTATCGAGCAGAGAATCTATATTTTCTTTACTTTCTTTAATGTTAAAGTGCAGTTCTAAATGCACTTCGTTTTGCATGAAAAGCGAAATATCGTGAAAATTCTTTTTGCCTCTCACTTCCCAGCCTGCATTCTTTAATGACTGCACGGCACGGTCAATCTCTTCTTCGTGCACTAAAATATCAATGTCACAGCTTGTTCTCATAAAGGGTTGCGGATAAAAAGACCTGATTTTTGCCCCTTTAAGCGGAATAAAGGCAATTTTTTCGTTTTCGAATATCTTGCATATTTTTAAAAGCTCACCGTTTTGTTTTCCATAACGGTAAAGCGCTGCAAGCTGTTGTTTTTTAAAGTTTTGCAAAAGCTCGCCGTCTTTTAATAAGCCCAGTTTAGAAAGTGCAAAGCAAACTATATTTTCAACATCGTGCTTTTTTGACAGTTCAAATAAATACGAAAGTTCTTCTGCTGTATATTCTTTTTGAAAGTTTTTTGTATCAAAATTCTCCGAAAGAGCGGATTTTAGCAAATCAAACATAAACGATATTATATTTTTATTCACAAAACTCCCCCTTCGCCCTTCCATATTCTTTTTTATTTTATCATTAAATGCTCGTTTAGTCAAGCGTTGCTATAAATTGAGCAAAATAAAAGTTTCCCCATCAGGGGAAACTTTTAACTGTTTTGTTTTGCGATATATTCTGCGAGTGCTTTTTTGCCTGTTTCGGTTACAGGTTTTATCCATTTTTTAGACTTAAAGTGTTTTAGACACAAAAAGGCTTTTATATAATCTTCAAACAAATAACTGCATATAAAAACTATAATAAACGGGGGTTTTAATACTATTGCCACTAAAAGGGTAAGAGGAATTGAAATGCACCACAGGCAGAAAATATCGTACTTCATTCCGTTTTTTGTGTCCCCGCCCGAACGGAAAATGCCTACAATTGAAGCATACGGAATATTTCTTACCACAAGTTCAAGTGCATAAACAACCATTATACCTCTTGCAGCAGAAAGAGTTTTTTCGGAAATTGCTCCGCCCATATTAAATATTCCTACAAGCTGATTCCTTAAAAGAATAACCGTGACGCAAATTATAACCCCAAGTGCCGTAACTACAACAAGATAACGCTTTGCGTTTTTGTAGCCTTCTTCTATTCTGCCGCTGCCTATATCCTGACCTACGGTCACACTTAAGGCACTTATAAGTCCTACAAAAAAGGCAAGTGCAATATTTTCAAAGGTACGCAAAATTGAAACTGCTGCTGAATATTCGTAACCGATATTTGAAAAAATTGCATTGTATACAACGGTTCCAAGTCCCCATAAGGTTTCGTTCATAATAACTGGGACTGCACGTTTAAAAAACAGCTTTGCAAAAAATCTGTCAAAGCCCATAAGCTCTTTTATGGGAGCATAAAAAATTTCGTCCTTTAAAAAGGCTGTTATTAAAAATATAATTACGGGACCTGACCATGCAGAAATTACTGTTGCAATGGCTGCACCTTGTACTCCGAGCTTTGGAAGCCCGAAGGCTCCGAAAATAAGAGCATAGTCTAAAATTGCGTTAAGTACTGTTGTAAATATTGAAACATACATCGGGAGCTTAACTCTCTTTGTTGTTCGCAATACCATATTTACAAGCATATTAAGCATTATTGCAGGATAAGAGAATACTGCTATTTTTAAATAGCTTACCCCTTCTGCTAAAACCATGGAATTTCTGTTAAAAACACTTATTATGGCTTTTGGGGCAAAAAATCCTGCCAGCATAAAAACAAAGCTAAACAAAAGCCCTGATACAATGGCTATGCCGTAAGTGTTTTTGAATGAAATTTTATTCCCTTCGCCGTAAAACTGTGCAAAAAATATTGCCGCCCCAGAACATATACCAAAGGTAAGCATATTTAAAAGCCAGCTCCACTGTCCTGCCATTCCAACTGCTGCAAGACTTATATCCCCAAGCTGACCTACCATTAACGTGTCAACCAAAGTAAACGAGCTTGTTAAAAGATTCTGTACCGCTATGGGTAATGCCAGGGTAATCATTGAACTCCAGAATTTTTTATCTGAAAATAATGTTGTTACCAAGTTTTCCTCCAAAAAGTCATTTTATTTTTTCGAAAAAATTATCCTTGTCATAGTTGTTGCAATAATTATTCCAAGTGCCAACGCCGAGGCAAGTTGCAATGTATATACCGCTTTTTCAAAGAACTTCTCTGTATTGCTTCCAAGGGCATACGCCATTGTATAGTAAAGCGAACTTCCAGGAATAAGAGGTACCAAAGACGTAACTGTAAATGCTGACGTGGGTGTTTTTAACACTCTTGCCATTATTTCTGCGTAAATAGAAACAACAAACGAAACGATAAAATAATTTATTGCATCGTTTATTCCGAATTTACAAAACACGCAAAATAAAAACCACGCAAGCAATCCGCCGAGGGCTACCGCCCAAAGTCTTATTCCTTTTATGTTAAATAAAATTCCAAAGCCGAGCGTTCCTATAAATGCGGCTATAATTTGTACTACTTCATTCCATGTCATAACGCAAACCCTCCCAACGCAACAACAAGAAAGTATCCTGCCGCAATAGCAAGAGCGGTAATTATAGCTTCAACCGACCTTAAAATTCCTGCTATACTGTCGCCCACAAATAAATCACGCAGGGCGTTTGTAAGACCTATTCCGGGAATAAGTGTCATAATATTGCCTATAATAATTTTATCAACACTTGCGGCTAAACCTGATTCTACTGCTAAAAAAGCAAGCAGTGTTGCCATTGCCGAAGATATAAATTTTGAAAAAACTTTGTTAAACGATGCTTTTCCCGAAAAATATATAACAAAGCTTACAATCACGCCCGCAAGAAATGATACAATTGTATCCTTTACAGATCCACCAAAAAAGAGGGTAAATGCAGCCGCTATTACTCCATAGCACAGTACAAGCACATAAAACGGGTACATTTTACAGTCTATTGCCTGTTGAAATTCTTTTCTTATTTCGTCCTCAGAAAGATGCTGCTCGCATATTTTTCTTGAAAGAGCATTAAGTCTGTGCAGCTTTTCGAAATCGTTATCAATAGAATTGATTCTTCTTGTCTGGGTATATATATCTCCGTCTTTTGTATAAACAGTTGCCATCATAGAACTTGTTATTATAAAAACGTCTGTTCTTTCGGCACCGAAAGCTTTGCACATACGTTCTACACTTTCTTCTGCTCTGTGAACTTCCGCTCCGCTCCTTAACATCTGCTCTGCTATTTCCATTGCAAGATTCAGTAACTTTTTCATAAATTCTCCTTTTAATGCGCATTTGTCAGAAAATACTTAAATCAAGCTTTTTACTTAAAATTTCAAGTGCTTTAATCCCTGCAATGCTATTCCCTTTATTGTCGAGTGCCGGGGAATAAATTCCTATTCCCATTCTGCCCGGTACTACTGCCATAATGCCTCCGCCTACACCGCTTTTTGCCGGAATTCCTACATTTAAGGCAAACTCGCCCGAGCCATCATACATACCGCAAGTCATAAGAACAGCATTTACATATTTAGCATATTTTTTTGGAAATATCTCTTCTCCTGACTCGATATTTTTTCCTCCGTTTGCAAAAACAAATGCCATTTTTGCCAAATCAACACTTGTTGCCTTTATTGAGCAGGCTTTAAAATAACAATCTAAAACTTCCTCTGCATCTGCATCTATCATTTTGTAAGCTTTAAGCATATAGGCAAGTGCTCTGTTTTTGTTCCCTGTTGCTTTTTCGGAAAGATATACATCCTCTGCCACCTCTAAAGAGGGATTAGATGCTATTTTTCGTGCAAGACTTAAAAGACGGTTAAATTTTTCTTTATATGTTTTTCCTTCTATTAAGGTACAAAGAGCTATGGCTCCTGTGTTTATCATAGGATTTATGTGTTCCCTTTTTAACGCCTGGTCGCTGTAATTGAAGGCATCAAAGGGTTTCCCTGTTGACTCAACTCCCACCAAAGAACGCACGCTTTGTTCCCCGCCGTCCATTAAGGCTGCCAAAAGAATAATGGGTTTTATAACACTTTGCATTGTAAAAGTGCTTTCGTAATCGCCTGCAACGCTTATCTTATTTTTGTCAGACATAACTGCTATGCCAAATTTTTTTACATCTGCCTTTGCAAGCTCGGGAATATAATTTGCAACCTTTCCTTCTTTTGTGTAATGATAGCAATTTTCCAGAATTTCTTTCAGCATAGAGTTCATTTTTATGCCTCCTTTGCGGGTTATAGTTTAGCCATTATTGGTTTTGATTTTTTTGATTAAGATTATTGAAATAAGGGATATACACACCCACGAAACAAACATGGGAGTATATCCAAAGTTTTTAATGAGGGCACCATAAATTACGCCCGAAACGCCTGCACCAAGGTATGTTGCAAAATCCATAATACCGCTTACTGATGCTACATTCCCCGTCTGTAAAAAATGTAACGGATAGATTGATAAAATTGATGTATTTATCATTGATACTGCTGCATAAATAATGCTCATAAGAAGCACTGCAGTTATTATTCCTATTCCTGAAAAACAGAGTATAAGTGCACTTACGGCACTTACAAAAAAGCCGATAAGCGATACTGTGTTTTCTCTGTTTTTACACATTTTATATACCATAGGGTAAATAGTTCTGCCTATAAATCCGATCGCAGGTATCAAAAGTATGTAATAGGAGGAGGTGGTAAGGTCTACACAGAATTTATCGACCACATATACTGCCATCCAAAGGCTTATATTATCCTTCATAACACCGTGAAGTGTTGCCGGAATAATCATGGTAAAGACTTCTTTTTTCTTTATAAGCTCCCACATTGAAATATGTTTCTTCTCGTTTTTTTCGGTTGAAGGTTTTATGTTTTTTGTTGAAACGAACACCAAAATGCCCAAAACTACAGTTAAAATACCTGGTACAATAAATGCAAATCTTGTTCCAAACTTTGTAATAAGATATGTATTTATAATTATACTTAAAATGTTACCCATTGCAACCGAGGTAACCATTACAGCCGTTTTTTTCTTGGCATTTTCTTCATCGTACAGGCTTGAAACTACACACAGAACCGAGCTCCAGAGCATTGACTGGGCGTACGCGTTTGTAAGCCACAGAATAAAAATCCCGATAAAAGGAGGAAAAAAACTGACAAAAATATTGCTGATACCTGCAAGGCAAAGCCCTGCTGTCAGCATTACCCATGGGGGAGTTTTGTCGCTTATGCCACCATTTATAAGTCTGCCTGCTGCATAAACCGTGGAAAATATACTGCCCAAAAGTCCTATTTGCACAGTGTCCATAACCCC
>JAZNQL010000020.1:0-27638 GCA_045590155.1 Clostridia bacterium
TCCAAAGTCCTGAACCTCGATTGAACCATCAAGAAAACGAGTTACAACGATTTTGTCACCATAACCTTCTCTTGCTTCGTCAATAGAGTTTGACAGTATTTCAAAAACAGAATGTTCACAGCCTTCAAGTCCGTTTGAACCGAATATAACAGCAGGACGGAGTCTTACTCTGTCCGCCCCTTTAAGCTGGGATATACTGTCGTTTCCGTAATTTTGTTTCATTGTACTACCTCTTCTGAATTCTGAGTATTTTGGTTTGTATTTTCTGTATCGGTTAAAGTTTCATCTTGCGGTAAAGTTTCGCCTTCTGTACCGCTTTGTGTGGCGCCCTCTGTACCTTCGGGAATGTCAACACCTTCCGCAGGACCTGTGCCTACTAAAACCTCAGATTTTCCTGCCCCGTAAACGCTTTTTGAAACAAAACTGCGCTTTGTTTCGCCGTTGCGGGTTACTGTTTTATAGGTTTCAACAATTGCACCAGAACTACCTTTTTTCTGATATTTGCGTTCCCCTTCGGGAAGTGTCGGGTCTTCAATTTCCTCTTCAGGAGAAGGAATTACCGAAATAGTTGTATTTTGTATTTTTACATTAAATGTCGGGTCGTCCCTGAACCCTAAAAGTTTTATTGTTAACGCACCGCCACCTGTGGTTTTAGCATCTATTTTTATGGGATAATCGGTATCGTTTACAAATTTAAAGTCAATGTTTCCGTAGTCAACGGTTGCATCCTGACCTAAAGGAACATAGCCAACGGTAAGCTGGTGGTTCAATCTTTCGGTAACCTTTAAATCTGCATAAAGAACGGTGTTGTAAAGTGTACTCGAAACCTGGCATATTCCTCCGCCAAGCCCGTCAACCGTTTCGCCGTTTACATATACGTGAGCGATTGAAAAGCCGGCCTCGGCAGTTCTTTCTCCTACTACCCCATTGTAAGAAAATTCGTCACCTGGCAAAAGAACTGTGCCGTCTATGAGTGAGGTTGCAAGAGCAACATTTTTACTTCTTGATACATCGCCCGTATTGTAGTGGGTGGTGTAGGTGCTCAAGGTTTTTGTAAAAATTCTTTCTTCAAGAATTTCTTTTGTGAATTTGGGTTTTACAATAGTTGCTTTAACAGAGAAAGATTTGTCGGGCCCGCGGTTTTCTAAAACAAGCTTTTTGAATTCCTTTTCATCTAAAATTATGCCGTTTTTATGAGGTTCTACAAAAATTTCTCCGTCAGTTCCCTTGTGATAAGAAGCTTCCTGTGCCGTGTCAGACAAACTCTTTAAAAACTCATCTGGGTCAATATCTGCAGGTTTTCTTGTTTTGTTTTCAAATTTAACCGGTTTATCATAATCGAAATTGCGTACAGTTTCGAGTAACGCTTCTGCAATAACCTTTTTGTCGGGGATTGAACCTTCGTGCCCTGTGTAAAACAGGAGCGAATCGTCTAAAACCTCGTAACTGAATTCTTCTACAAGGTCATCCTCGTTTTCGAGTATTTTGTCTATTGCGTTATACATTGCAAGTTCATCGTAAAAAATTTCGACAGGAATATTTTTTGGGGAAACAGTAGTTACAATAACATCAAGCATACGAGAAAAAATGTTACCGTTTCTTGATACACCGAAGGCATTTTTTGCAGTAAGCTCATAGTCATAACCCTTTATAAAGGAAGAAGGGTTAATCTGACTTTCACTGTCGCCAAGGTATATACAAATACTTTCGAAGGAAGAAGGCAATTCTCTTTCAAGTTTTTCTTCGGCTGAAGAAATATTGAGTCCTTGCAAAGATATTCCGCCCACCTTCACGTTCCTGATAAGGTCAGAAGAAGATAAAGCTCCTGCCAATCCATAAACCAGAATGCATAAAACAACGGCTGCGGAAATAATAGCGGTATAAACTCCTTTTGAAATTTTTGGTTTTTGAGGTTTTGTCACGATGTTTCTCTCCTTAATGCACAAGCATAACTTTTCTTTAAGTAGATAGTATTCTATACATAATAACAGTATAACAGATTTTTTCTTTTAAGTAAATAATTTTTAATAATAATTTTCATAAAATTATATATTTTACTTGAAGAAAATGACGAAAAATGCTATTATAAATATAAACAAAAAATAAGGAGGCTAAAAATGACAAAAAGAGGGACAACAAAAAGACTTGTGGCAATGGGTCTGCTTATTGCAATGGAGATTATTTTTACGCGTTTTTTGTCAGTACATATAACTCTTTTAGGCAGTTTTACCGATAACATTCATCTGGGCTTTCTGCCTGTTGCTGTAGGCGGTATGTTTTTTGGCGGGGCATGGGGAGGCATTATTGCCGCAATAGCTGACGCTTTAAGAGCGCTTATTTTCCCGACAGGGGCATTCAATCCTCTTTTTACAATTTCAGCAGCTTTAAGAGGTGTACTTTACGGCTTGTTCTTGCACAAAAAAGCAAAACCTGCAAACATTCTGCTTTCGTCGGCAGTAATATTCTTTTTTATAAACATTCTGCTTTTATCCTTGTTCTTAAAAATAAGCTATTATCCCGATACACCTTATTTTACAATCTGTGTATCAAAAGCAGTTGTAAGTTTTGTAAACTTTGTAATTCAGGCTATTGTGCTTACCATTGCACTTCCGACTGTTGAAAAAAATCTTAAAAATTTGTATTGACGGAGAAAACTATGGACTATATTTCGGCGGTAAAAGAAATACTTTTAGGCAAAAAAGCCTTGATAAATACATACGGTTGTCAGCAAAACGAAAATGACAGCGAAAAGCTTGCGGGAATGCTTCGAGAAATGGGTTGCACATTTACCGATAAGGCAGAGCTTGCTGACATTATTTTGTTTAACACCTGTGCAATAAGAGAAAACGCCGAGCAAAAGGTGTTCGGAACAATAGGCTCAATAAAAAAATTTAAAGAAAAAAATCCTGCTCTTATAGTTATAGTTACAGGTTGTATGATGGGCGAGGAACATAATATTCAAAAAATAAAAACTTCGTACAAACAGGTAGATATTATTTTAAGTGCCAATAATCCCGAAAAACTGCCCCAAAAAATTTATGAACATATTATGAGCGGGCAAAGACAGATAGATACACACTATGAAGGATTTATAGCAGAAGGCCTTCCATACGAAAGAAAAGATAAAATAAAAGCGGGTATCCCTATAATGTACGGGTGCAACAACTTTTGTTCCTACTGCATAGTTCCCTATGTAAGAGGAAGAGAGAGAAGCCGGAAAGAAGAGGATATTTTAAGGGAAGCTAAAGAATTAAAAGAACAGGGCTACCGAGAAATAATGCTTTTGGGGCAAAACGTAAACTCGTATATGGGCGGCGGTGATAATTTTGCGAAGCTTTTAAAAAAGGTGAGCGATACAGGGATAGACAGAATAAGATTTATGACCTCGCATCCAAAAGATTTAAGCAAATCTGTAATAGATGTTATGGCAGAAAGGGATAATATATGTAATTGTCTGCACCTTCCATTACAGTCGGGGAGCGACAGAATATTAAAGCTTATGAACCGCCATTACGATACAGAAAAATATCTTTCTATAATAGATTACGCAAAAGAAAAAATTCCCGATATTACAATTACAACTGACATAATTGTCGGTTTCCCTGGGGAAACAAACGAGGATTTTGAACAAACCCTTAATATTTTAAAAAGGGTAAGGTACGATACCTTATATTCCTTTATATTTTCACCCAGAAAAGGTACCCCTGCCGAGACAATGGAGGACGTGCTGACAGAAGAACAGAAAAAAGCAAACTTTGAAAGACTTTTAGAGGTTCAGAATAGCATTTCTCTTGAAAAAAATCTACCAATGGTAGGAAAACGTGTATCGGTACTTTGTGAAGGGGAAAGCAAGACCGATAAATCTGTTTTAACAGGCAGAACCGAGGGCGGAAAAATAGTAAATTTTGAAGGTCCGAAGGAGCTTGAAGGCAAGATTTTAGATGTAAATATAACAAGTGCAAAAACTTGGAATTTAACAGGAGAAAGGATAAAGTAAAATGGACATTATTGCAAAAGCACAGGAGCTTGGAGAAGCTATACTCGAAACAGAAGAATACAAACGCTATTCAGCAGCCGACACAGCATGGCGACACGACGAAAAGGCTATGGTTTTGGTTGAAGAATATAACGCAAAAAAGCTTAACGCTGCAAAAAGCATAGCCGATACAAACCCCTCAGAAGAAGAGGTTGAAAAAGTAAGAACCGAAATTGCAGAAGCTTTTGAAGCATTAAAGAAAAACGAAGTTTTAAACGAATACTTTGAAGCGGCAGGCGAATACTCCAAAATGGTTGAAAGCGTAACAAACATAATAAATATGTATGCATCTGGCAATCAGGGAGGATGCTCAGGCTCATGCTCAACCTGCGGCGGCTGCCACTAAAAAATAAGGCTCATTTTAAAAAGATGAGGTAAGTTTATGCCACTTAATATAATTTACGGGAGAAATATGCTCGAAAAAACTCAATATTGTATAGAGCTTGCCGCCAAAAATTTGCCGCGGCCTTCCTTTATTATTGTCCCAGAGCAGTTTTCATTTACTGCCGAAAAAATGATTTCCCAAACTTTAGGGATTCAGGGACTCGGTGGCATAGAAATTTTAAGCTTTAAAAGTCTGGCAAGACGTTTTCTTTCAAAAATGGAAGGTGCGGCAACAAAAAAACTGGACCAATGCAAAAAAATAGTTTTATTAAACCGTATACTTTTAAAACATAAAAACGAGTTTGCGTCTTTGTCAAAAAGTGCATTTTTATCGGGTACTGCAGAAGAACTTTCGGAAGTTATTTCGGAATTTAAAAGGTATAATATTGCCGAAGAAAAGCTTTTTGAAGTTGCCGAAAAGATGCCGCAGAATATTACAAAAGCAAAGCTTTTGGATATTGCAGCAGTATATAAGTATTATAACAGCGAACTTGCGGGACACTTTTTTGACGAGGACGACGAGCTTTCGTTGCTTGCGGAGCTTATAGAGCGGTATGATTTGCTTCGCGGCACAGATATTTATATTGACCATTTTGACGGTTTTACCCCATCAGAAGAGGCTTGTATTCAGAAAATGATGAAGTATAACCTCACAGTTACTCTGGGGATGAAAGCCGAGGACTGTATAAGGGAAGAATTTTATACACTCACAAAAAGCCGTGACAGACTTCTTTGTATGGCAAAATCACATGGGCAAAAGACTGAGTTTATAAAATATGAAGAGGGAGAAAACAAAAAAGATTCTCCCGAGCTTGATTATTTGCAAAATAAATACTTTGAGTACCCATGCGCAAAATGGGAAGGCAAAACCCAAAATATAAAAATATTTACCGCCAAAAATCCTCTTGACGAGGTAACATATATTGCCGAAGAGATAATACGTCTTTGCAGACTTGAAAATATAAAATTCGGCGATATTTCGGTTGTTTTAAGAGGGATAGGGGAATACGAAAGATACATTAAAGCAGTATTCCCAAAATACAATATAAACTTTTTTATGGACAGACGTGCAGATATTTTAAATCACGCCTGTGTTGTTTCTGTGCTTTCAGCATTAACAGTAATTTGCGAAGGATATAGTTACGAAAATATATTCGGATACATAAAATCAGGCTTTTGTCCTATAAGCGACAGAGAAATTGAAATCTTAGAAAACTATGTTTTGGCAACAGGAATACGCGGCTCTGTATGGACAGAAAAGGATAATTGGAATATGCGCCTTGCCATATACAATGAAAATCCCGAGCCTGACCAGAAAGAAATAACCATGATGCAAGAGGCTGACAGAATACGTCGTATTGTTACAGAGCCTCTTGTTTTGTTGCATAATGAACTTAAAGAGGGCAAAACTGCAAAAGAAAAATGCGTTGCAGTGTATAACTTTATAAACAATATAAACTTGCCTGCGCAAGTAAAAGAAATGGCGGGAGAACTTGAAGAAGACGGTAAGCTTTCCGAAGCGGGAGAATGTATAAACGTTTACAACCGTCTTATTGATTCGCTTGACGGAATAGCCGAAAGTTTAGAGAGTGACTCAATAAGTATGGCAGACTTTTTGCGAGTTATGAAGTCCTGTCTTGCAACATATAAAGCGGGCATTATTCCTATGAGCCGTGACAGTGTTTTTGTGGGCGATGTAAGCAGAGTAAGAGGATATAATACAAAAGTGCTTTTCTGTATGGGTGTAAACGACGGAGTATTCCCTCAAGGTTCCTCAAAAAAAGGCATTTTAAGCGATGCAGAGCGCGAACAGCTTGCTCTTTTGGGGATAGAGCTTGCTGCAACCTCAAATGAAAAATGTATAGAAGAAAACCGCCTTATTTATAAGGTTTTAGATATACCTAAAGAAAAAATTTATTTCACTCTTTCGGGAGCAAATATGGAGGGTGCGGCACTGCGCCCCTCTTCAATAATAGCCAGAATAAAAGAGATTTTTCCTAATGTATCCTGCAAAGACAGCCTTTTCGGTATGCCCGAAAAGACTTCTTCTCCAAAAGAAGCACTTTTATATCTTGCAGGAAAAATCCGCACAGGCTGGGATGATGAAGACAGAAGAATTTTCGGCTGGCTTTTGCAAAATCCCGAGTGGAGCGAAAAAGCAAAAATTATGGTAAGCTATTCGGATTATAAAAATCACAGCAAGCCTATATCAAAAGAAAATGCAAAAAAACTTTTTGGCGAAGAGCTTACAATAGGTGTGTCGGGAATAGAAAAGTTTTCGGCATGTCCTTTTGCATATTTTATGCAATATACATTATCTGCGAAAGAAAGACAGAAGGCTTCGTTTGCGGCAAACAGTGCAGGTAGCTTTTTACATAATTTTGTAGACGATTTTTCAAACAGAATCGCAAGCGAAAATATTTCGTGGAAAGACCTTACAGAAGAAACAACCGATGCCTTAACAGACGAAATCTTTAACGATTTTATTTTGCGTACAAACAAGTACGCACTTGAAAATTCACCTTCGTGTGTTGCAATTTTTACAAGACTTAAAGCCGTTGTTAAAAAGTGTATAATGCACATATCTGAACATATGAAAAAGGGCGAGTTTGAGCCTTTGGGGTACGAAATTTCATTTTCAGACAAAGGAAGAATGAAACCTTTGTGCATAACACTTCCCACAGGACAGAAAATAAAGCTTACAGGGCGTATTGACAGGGCAGATATACTTAAAACTGAAAACGGCAGCTTTATAAGAATTATTGATTATAAATCAGGGAAAAAAGAGTTTAATTTGTCCGACGTTGCAAACGGGCTTAATTTGCAGCTTGCAATTTATTTGACCGCACTTTGCGAAAACGAAATAGAGGATGCCCCTGCCCCTGTAAAGCCTGCGGCAATACTCTATTACAGACTTACAGACCCAGTAATTGCGGCAGAGCTTTCGGATGGCGAGGATAAAGTTAAGGAAAGCAAGCTTAAAGAACTTAAAATGAAAGGTGTTTTGCTTGATAATAAAGAGGTTGTCCGTGCAATGGATAAAACCATGGAAAAAAGCTCCGACATTCTGCCTGTAAGAGAAAATGCATCGGGAGAGCTTGGCGGCTCGCTTTTAACCGAAAAACAGTTTGAGTATATGAGCGAACATGTGAAATATTTGGCAGGGCAGCTTTCTGAAAATCTGTTAAAAGGAAGAACCGACATATCCCCCTATAAAACAAAAGATACATCGGCGTGCCAGTACTGTGCATATAAAACGGCATGCGGCTTTGATTTGTCTATACCTGGATGCCATTACAGACATATAGAAAATTTGGCTTTTTCGGATGCACTCACAGTAATGCGAGGTGACAAAGATGAAGATTAACTGGACAAGCGAGCAGGCAACGGCATTAAATGCTAAAAGAACAAATCTTTTGGTGTCGGCGGCGGCAGGTTCGGGAAAAACACAGGTTTTAAGCGGACGAATATTAAGACGTATTATTGAGGAAAAGGTGGATATAACATCTTTTCTTATAGTTACGTTTACAAAAGCAGCGGCAGCCGAAATGAGAGAGCGTATTGCAAAAAATATTTCGCAGGCACTTTCCGAAAATCCGCAGGATGCCCATTTAAAACGCCAGCTTGCACTTATACCTGCAGCACATATAACAACAATTCACTCTTTCTGCCTTGATATTGTGCAAAACCATTTTATTGAAGCAGATCTTGAACCGGGATTCCGTATAGCAGAAGAAGGGGAAGTAACCTTACTTAAGGCAGAAGCGGCAGAAACGGCTTTGGCACAAATGTACGAAAAATACCCGGATTTCACTCTTTTTGCTGCGGCGTACGGTTCGCAAAGAAACGATAACGATATTATAGATTTGTGTATAAGAGTGCATGATTTTTCTGAAAGTATGCCTTTCCCGTCCGAATGGCTTGACGAAAAATGCGCGCAGTTTGAAAATGTTGACAAAACGTGTGAATATCTTATAAAACGTGCAAAGCAAACCTTGCAAAGAGCATTAAATAAAACAATTTCTGCACGAAAAATGTTTCCGGAATGCGATTGCTTTAATAACGATGCAGCCTTAATCAGCAACACATTAAGTTTAAAAACATGGGACGAACTTTACGAAAATCTTAATATGAAATTTGAAAGATTTTCTTACCCTAAAGACGGCGATAATAAAGAAGCCTCAAAAGAAAAAAGAGAAGAAATAAAAGACCTTTTTGAAAAAGCGGGAACATTTATTCCTTGCAAAAAAGAAGAGGCAGAAAATATAAGCAAGGTAAGCCTCGATGCTGTAAAAACAATAGTAGAGCTTGTAAAATGCTTTGAAGAAAAATATCAGGACTTAAAGCGCAAGCGTACTCTGCTTGACTTTTCGGATATAGAACACCTTGCCATAAAGCTTTTAACGAAAAAAGATAACGACGATTATGTAAAAAGCGACATAGCAAAAGAAATTTCAAAAACCTTTGACGAAATATATGTTGATGAATATCAGGACTCAAACAGAGCACAGGATATTCTTTTCCGCATGCTTTCAAACGGCAACAATCTTTTTATGGTTGGCGATGCAAAGCAAAGTATATATGGCTTCAGGAATACAAGCGCAGACCTGTTTTTAGAAAAGTTTTACAGTTACAGTCAAAGAGATGCGGCAAAACAAAGAAAAGTTTGTCTTTCAAAAAATTTCAGAAGCAGAAACGAAATTCTTGAATTTGTAAATAAAGTTTTTCTTGAAATAATGACAAAGGATACAGGGGGAATTGATTATAAAGGAGAAAAGCTTTTTGCAGGGGCAGAGTACCCCAAAGCACCAAAAGACTTTGAAAAACAGGAAATAAATATCATAAGCCTTTCAAAAGAGGATGAAACCAGCATTGCACATGAAGCAGATTTTGCCGTAAAGCGCATAAAAGAGCTTATGGGCACATCTGTTTACGATATAAAAACACAAAAAATGCGCGAAATCCGTTATTCCGATATAGCGGTTTTAATGCGCGCGCCCCGTGATAATGCAGCCGAATTTGAGAAGATTTTAATGGATAACGGAATTCCTGCATATGCAGATTCGGGCGGCGGATTTTTTGAAGCCCCCGAGGTTGAAACCTTTATTTCTCTTTTGAATGTTATAGATAATTCTCTTTCGGATATTCCGCTGATAGCATTACTTCGCTCGCCTATATTCGGTTTTTCCGAGGATGAACTTGTTAGCATAAGACTTACAGAAAAAAAGGTACCGTTTAAAGAGGCACTTGAAATACGAGCAAAAGAAGCAGATGCGCTTGCACAAAAATGCAAAAACATTATTTCAAAGATAGAAAAATGGCGTAAAATATCAAGAACAATGGCTGTTGACGAATTTATATGGTATCTTTTTGACGATACAGGATATATGGCGTTTGTAGGGGCATTGCCTCTTGGCGATGTTCGTATGGCAAACTTAAAGCTTTTGTTCGAAAAGGCAAGACAGTTTGAATCATCATCCTTCAAAGGCCTGTTTAACTTTTTAAACTATATTTCCAGAGTGCGTGAAAAAAGCGATACCGTCAGCGCAAAAGTTATGGACGAAAGCCATAACGTAGTAAGAATAATGAGTATACATAAAAGCAAGGGGCTTGAATTTCCTGTTGTCATTCTGTCAGGATGCGCAAAAAAATTCAACCGCCGAAGTGTTGCAGGAAAAGTTTTACTGCATAAGGATATGGGCTTTGGTATAGAATGTATAAACCCAAAGCTTATGGTTTCGTATCCGTCAATACAAAAAAAAGCTGTGGCAGATATGATTTTGCGCGAGGAAATGGCAGAAGAACTGCGCGTTTTATATGTTGCTCTTACCCGTGCCAAAGAAAAGCTTATTATAACCGCATCTATGAAAAACGCGGATAAGACGCTTAAAAAGTGGATTCAGGATTTTAAGATGAGCGGAGAAGACGTATACTCTTGCTCGTGCTTTTTGGAACTTTTGATAAAAACTGTTTTTGGAACCGATTTGTGTGATGTAAATATAATTGACCTTGAAGAAAACGAAAGTCAGGAAGAAGAAAAAATTATTAACCTAACACCATTAGAACCTGATGAAGAAACAATAGAAAGACTTAAGTTTGAGTACGAGGACAAGGTTTCATACATCCCGGCAAAACTTTCTGTAACAGAACTTAAAAAAAGTATGCAAAGTGATGAGGCAAGTCTTTTTACCGAAAGAGATTTAAAAGAGCCGGACTTTTTGCAAACAGGAGCACGAGCTACCGACATAGGTAATGCCACACATAAGGTTATGGAACTTATAAACTTTAATAAAACCGACACAATCACACAGATAGACGAGGAAATTGAACGCCTTGTTGCAGAAAAGATTATTGACAGTGTTTCAGCCAAAAATGTGTCACGTCAGAAAATCTTTAACTTCTTTTCCTCGGATATAGGGAAACGTCTTAAAAAAGCAGACAGAGTTTTCAGAGAAGCTCCGTTTACAATGCCTGTTACGGCATCTGTAATTACCGGAAACAAAGAAGATAGTGGAGAAAGTGTTATAGTACAGGGAATAATAGATTGCTTTTTCTTTGAAGACGGAAAAGCTGTTATTGTAGACTATAAAACCGACAAAAATACGGACAGACAAACAATTTTAAACCGCTATAAAACACAGATAGATATTTATGCTGTCGCTATATCAAAAAAATATTTTTTAAAAAATTTAGAAAAATGTATTTATTTATTTGAAAATAATGATATAATATATGTCGAATAAAGGCATAAGGAGGTAATGGTATGCCAAAAAGAAGAATATATCGTGGCGGCGAGCAGAGAAACAATAAGGTTTTAAAAATAATGGGAACCATAGTAGGATTTATTTTGATATTCTACATATCATTTTTAATTGCCGTATCAATGTTTTCCAAAGAAGATGTATCGGAAGAGGTTGATAATACACCGGTAGAATCTGTTCAGCCTGAATCAACGCAGATTCCGGCAGACATTCCCGAACCTGCACCCGAAGATACCGAGAGTACAGAAGAATCTGAAGAAGAACAAACAACTGAAGACGGTGAAAATAACACCGAAGAAGAAAATGCAGATAACACGGCAGAAAATGAAGAAACAGGAACACAAACAACAGAGTCTAACACTGAAACAGAGGAGACAACTGTGACAGAATAAAAAATAAAATAAAAAAAATAAAAATAAAAAAAGGGAAATTTAAACAAACAGAGAATAATAGTAAGTAGGCTGTAATTTACGGCATTGATAGATTGTTAATGCCGTTCCCTTTTATAAAAGCTAAAACAGAGCGGGATGTGGCGCAGTTTGGTAGCGCATCTGGTTTGGGACCAGAGGGCCGCAGGTTCGAATCCTGTCATCCCGACCAAAAATCAGGCTATACCTTTTGGTATAGCCTGATTTTTTGATATTAAAAAGGATTCGAACCTTGAGAAGGCACGAACGTTAAAGAAAAACAGTCCGGTGGACTGTTTTTTGAGAGAGTGTTGTGCAGGCGGGTACTGTAAGCGAAGCTTACGGTCGCCAAGCAAGGCAGATGCGAAGCATATGCATCCTGTCATCCCGACCAGAAAAAAGACTATTCGAAAGAATAGTCTTTTTTCAGTTAAATCCGTCTTACAGACGGAATAAATCTGCTTCGCAGATGAAATCACTTCGTGATGAAATCCGACTTTGTCGGGATAATAAAGACGGATTTAATTTCATCAAAGTTATAAAACTTTGATTTCATCCAAATTTGTTTGCATTTCATCGTGAACAAAGTGAACGATTTCACTCTATGTATTGTATCTATTATGTTGCCGAAAGCCAAAAAAGCTATACCTTTTGGTATAGCTTTTTTCAATGTTGGAAAGGATTCGAACCTTCAGAAGGGAAAAATTTGATTAAGAACAGAATTAGGTTACATCATTTCCAACATTTGAGAAAACAAGAATCCTGTCTTGGAACTTGATTTGTTAGTGTATATATAAGAATCTCGAAACAAACCATTATCAATTCTCAGTAGATTTATATCATTGCTGATTTGTTTTTTCCATGAAATAGCAGGAAAGAATGTAATGCCGAGACCCATTTCCAAGTAATTTCGTATATATTGAGGATCGTCGCACTCTATTACAATTTCAGGATTAAAGTTTCTTTGGTGCAAAAACATATCTGTGCATTGTCTTAAACTGCTTCCTTTCGGCATACAAATAAATTTTTCACATTTCAATTCATCTGTAGAAACGCAGTCTTTCTTTGATAATGGATTACTTTTATGAACTGCGATAAAAATTTCCTCGTGCAACCAAAAAATTTTATTAAAACAGTCATTAGTTATATTTTGGTCAGTAACTATAATGTCATATTCGTTTATGTTTGACTGGCAAATTTGCCCCTGGTGTCTGATATTGAATGAAATTTTAGGATATTTAACTTTGAATTCCGATATAAGCTCCGTTACTTTTTGCCTATTTGTCATAATAAGCAGATTAAGTTTACCGAAAGGAGTTTGGGATAAATCGAAAATATCTGCTTTTGCTTTTTTAAACAGCTTTTCGGATTTTTCAATAGCATACAATAATATTTTTCCATATTCATTAAGCTTTATTTTATTGGAAGTTCTATCGAAAAGTCTAACGCCTATTTCATTTTCAAGCTTTTTTATACTGACTGAAATACTGGATGTAGGAACCATAAATTGTTGAGCGGTATACGAAAAATTTTCAGACTTTGCAGCGTGGCAGAAATATTTCAATTGTAAAATTTCCATTCTTTTAATTCCTTTCTCTTGTTTTGTTATATACTATCATACTATATATTAAAAATTAAAGCAACTATATTTAAATATATTATTTACTGTAATGTAAAAAATTGATAAAATACTATAGACGCAATATTTATGAATCGATATCATCTAAAGATAAGGAGTAGAACAAAGATGAAAAAAGGAATTTTATATGCCCTTATAACAGCAGTTTTATTTGTTACGTTAGAACCCGTGAGCAAGCTCATAGCAGGAGAAGTAAATCCGTATGCGATTACTTTTTGGAGATTTATTATAGGTTCTTTGATACTCTTACCTTCCGCAATTAAAAAAATCAAAAAAGAAAAAATACATATTGGCTTAAAAGATTTTACGATAATGAGCGCACTTGGTATTTTATTTATATGTATAAGTATGATTGCCTTACAGATTGGTGTAAAAAAAGCGGACTCTCCTGCTCTGATTGCAATCATTTTTTCGTTAAATTCAATATTTACTATCTTGTTTGCCATCTTTATTTTAAAAGAGAAACTCAACAGAAATAAGGTCTTGGCGTTGTTTTTTGGTGTTATCGCAGTGCTTGCTTGTATAGATTTTTCATCAGCAACAAATCTTGAATCTATATTGTACGGGGTGTTTGCTGCTTTAAGTTTCAGTTTGTATACTGTTCTCAGCCAGAAATTTACAAAAAAATTTGGCGGTATTATTCAAACAAGCATTGTTTTCTTAATGGGAAGTATAATTCTTTTCATTGCGTTACTCGTTTTAAAAACAGAGATTGCACCTTCCTTTTCCTTAAATACATTTGAAGTATTACTCTATCTTGGTATTTTTGTTACTGGGATAGGCTACGGATGTTATTTTAAAGCAATTGAAAAAGGGGGGATCATTATGGGGTCGTTGGCGTTTTTTATCAAACCGATTCTTACACCGTTTGCGACCCTGGTTGTGACCGGCATTGTACCGGACTTAAAAGTGTTCGGAGCCATGGCTTGTATTGTTGCAGCATCTTATTTTGCGACATACAAAAAGTAAATATTTTGGACTTAAAATAAAAAAATCAAGCTATGCAAAAATGTATAGCTTGATTTTTTTATGTTAAAAAGAATTGGAAGCATTCTTCTTGCAAAAAGGTTTGTTTAGTTATATAATATTGTTAAAAATGAAAAAAGGGGGGATACAGGTGAGAAAAATATGGAATCCGTGGCACGGCTGCAAAAAGTGCAGCGAAGGATGCGAAAACTGCTATATGTACTTTCTTGACCGATTGCGTGGCAAAGACGGTTCGCAAATTTATAAAACAAAGCAAGCCTTAAACCACCCTTTAAGCAGAGAAAAAAACGGTAATTATAAAATAAAAAGCACGGAAGTTTTAATGACCTGTATGACCTCTGACTTCTTTCTTGAAGAGGCCGATAAATGGCGTGATGAGGTGTGGGATATTATTTCAAAAAGGCGTGATGTAATATTTGAGATTATAACAAAACGTCCTCAGCGTATAGCACAGTGCCTGCCAAAAGGCGAATATAGCTTTGAAAATATATTTTTCAATGTAACGTGCGAAAATCAGAAAAGAACTGACGAACGCATCCCTGAAATACTCAAATTGCCATTTCCGCATATCGGTATTACCTGTGCACCCTTGCTTTGCGACATCTCCATTGAAAAATATCTTTCAACAGGCAGAATAGAAGAGGTAAGCTGTGGGGGAGAAAACTATGAAGGAGCAAGAGAATGTAATTTTGACTGGGTATTAAAACTTAAACAGCAGTGTGAAAAATATAATGTTACTTTTAATTTTTTTGAAACAGGGACTAATTTTGTAAAGAATGAGAAAAAATATTTTATTCCCGATAAAAAGATTCAGAAGAGCATGGCAAAAAAATCAGGAGCAAGTTTCAAGGGGAAAGAAGCGGTATATAAATTGACAAGAGAAGAAAACATACAACTTGCATTTTTTAAATAAAATGACTTTACAAATTAAAAATAAACGAGTATAATATAGAATAAGATTTAAAAATTGAAAAAGGAGAATTTTTGCAATGAAACTTATAATCAAAAACAACTATGACGAAATGTGCGCATGGGCAGCACAGCATATTGCTGACGCAATAAATAACCATAAAGAAGACCGCCCCTTCATACTCGGTTTGCCTACGGGTTCATCACCGTTAGGTGTTTATAAAAGACTTATCGAAATGAACAAAGCGGGCAAAGTTACATTTAAAAACGTTGTAACTTTTAATATGGACGAATATGTAGGTCTTCCCAAAGATCACGACCAGAGCTACTGGTACTTTATGCATGACAATTTCTTCAATCATATCGACATTCCAAGCGAAAACATTAACATTTTAAACGGCATGGCAGACGACCTTGAAGCAGAATGCCAACGTTACGAAGATAAAATAGCATCGTATGGCGGTATTGATCTTTTCCTTGGCGGAAGCGGTGTAGACGGTCACATTGCATTTAACGAACCCTTCACTTCACTTACTTCACGCACAGGCGTTCGTGCATTGACACAGGATACTTTAATAGTTAATTCACGCTTCTTCGATAACGACCCCGACAAAGTTCCCAAAACAGCGCTTTCTGTTGGCGTAGGAACAGTATGCGACTCGAAAAAGGTTTTACTTTTAATCAGCGGACATAATAAAGCTCGTGCATTACGCCACTGTGTTGAAGGCGGTGTAGACCATGCATGGACCATAAGCGCTCTTCAGATGCATCCTAACGGAATTGTTGCTTGTGATGAAGATGCTTGCGGCGAATTAAAGGTTGATACATATAAATACTTTAAAGAAATTTATAAAAACGAAAAATAAAATTTAAATAAAAGCAAAACTGACCGTCATAAGACGGTCAGTTTTTTTACAAAAAAATAATGCAGATTTTTAAAAATCTGCATTATCTGGTGCCCGAGACCGGGGTCGAACCGGTACGTCTTTTAGGGACACGGGATTTTAAGTCCCGGGCGTCTGCCAATTCCGCCACTCGGGCAAGTGAATAAAGTATATCACGGCAGAACGAAAAAGTCAATAGGAAAAATAAAAAAATTATATAAGAATAATTCTGTTTGCAATACTGTTTAAAATTTTCTCGTCACCGGACAAAATAATTGCCGAAGTTTCAAGGTTTTTACAAACATTCATAATAGCATTTAAAATTTCGTGTTGCATAAGGGGAGAAGAAAACTTTTCAATTCCCGAAACCAGAAGAATTTTTGCATTTGAGCAAACTGCGCAGGCAAGAGCAAGCTTTATCCCGTCATATTCCGAAAGAGATGCTACTTTTCGGTCAATGATTCCTGTATCTAAAGATGCGTTTGTAAGAGAGTTGTGCACAATAAGATTTCTGCCTGTTTTGTTTCTGGGTTTACAAACGCGGGCATAGCTATCCAAAATCATTCGCACAGTTCTGTTTTTGGGGAATGATGAAAGACTTTCGTAGCTTAAAGGATAAATACGTCTTAAATTTGCCGAAACTGACGAAAGTTTTTTATCTCCCAACAAAACATATGACGATTTTTTAAAACCGCAAAGACTTTTCAATATTTTTGTATCTTTTGTTTTTATACCTAAAATTTCAAAACGGTGGAGCAAAAATTCACAATCCTTCAATTTTGCAGAAAGAACTATTTCTTCAGCAGGCTGTGTTTTCGAAAAAGGTTCGAATTCCTTTGTTGCCAGAAAACGTGAATATTCGTCACTTAATACGTCTTTTGAGGTGTCATCTACTATACTGCCTTTTTTCATTACAATTATACGTTCACAGAATTTATTGGCAAAAGCAATATCTTCAGTAATAAAAAGAACAGTAATTGATTTTATTTTACAAATTTTTATTATGTTGCTGTAAATATTGTCAAGAGAATCAGAATTGATTTTAGCAGGGGCTTTTATAATAAGTAACGAAGGATTTGCCGCAACTGCTGCAGTAAAATAAAGAGCAAGCCTTTGTTCGTCGGAAAGCGACGAAACTCTTTTAGTAAAAAAAGATTCAAGCCTTTCGATTCCAAAGGTTTTTAAAACATATTTTGAATTGTTTATAATCTCACGTTTGCTTTTTGAAAATTTTTCGCCAAACGGAGCAAGCAAATATGATTTTACATTAAGACCTTTTGCAAAATCAGAGGAAACATCCTCGTGCAAAAGACCTATATCAAGCATACGAATAAAACGCATATCCTCTTGATTTAACAAATCTGTTTCAACTCCGTTTATAAGTAAACGACCGCGAAGCTTATAGTTTTGTGTGTCAAAAAGATGCAAAAGAAGCTTTTCAATATATTCAGTACCGCTTAAAGCACCGCCGCAAACTGCTGTTACAGAGGATGCCTCAAGTTCAAGGTTTATTTCGTTAAGAACGGTGTGACCGTCAAGCTGTAACGATAAATTTTCTGCTATAAGCGCTTTAACCATGTTTTTTCTCCTTCACTCTGCGGGATAATTAGACAAAGAGTGTTCAGTAAAACTACCGCAACCAAAGCGGCGAAAATAAGTATATAAAAAGTAGTTGTATCCATCTTTACAAGAAGTCCTGAAAAAAGGACAAAAGCCACCGAAACTATTGCCGAACGCAAAATTCTTATTAAAGACAAAAAAATCGGCGAAATAAAACAGGGAAGTGTGTATTGCGAAAAATACAGTCCCGAAGTTAATCCCAGTTTGTGCACTGTGTAGTTATTGTTGCAAAAATCGGCATAAGCAGTTGCTGAATCGGCAAACGCTCTGAAAAAGAGAGGAATACAAAGTGAAAGAATAAGGTTTTTAAAACTAAAACCCAAAACCTGCACAATAATTGCGGTAAGTATAAATGCCGGAATTAAAGAAACCGAGTTTGTAACAGCAATAATAGCATTGCAAAAAGGAAGCTTCCCAAAAAGAAGACCAATTATAACACCAAGCATCCATGCAATGGCAGAACTTAAAAGAATATAGTTTAAAAGTGTACTAATTATGTAAAGCGAGCTTGAAATGTGGGAAGGCAAATCAAAAACCATGCCGGCAAAATAAGGGATAGCCGCCATAATAACAAGAATAATTAAAATTAACGAAACAAAAAACTTTTTCATAATTTTCACCTGTATAAAAGCCAAGAAATAATAAGCGACACCAATGAAACTACCGCCCAAAAGCAAAGCAACAAAATAAGTGAAGCAAGATTAAAAATGTTCTGCTGAAAATTCAAAATATAAGAAGAGGCAGCAGAAGAAAATATAATAACACAAAGTAAAAAGTCTGCCGAATCAAGTAAAGCCGAAAAAGAGGCTTTAACAGAGGTAAGACGGGTTATTCTTTTTTTATTTGTGCCTCGCTGTGCAAGTCTTAATGCTGTTTTGGAAGGGGTTAAAAGCTTAACATATACAAAATGTGCGCCGGATAAAACAGAGGTCAGCAAAGTAAAAATAAATATTGCCGCTTCTGTTCCCATAACCATCCCCGCGGGAAATGCAAAGAAAACGCAAAAACCCGACAATAAAAGGAAAAGCAGAATACTCATATAAATTCTGACTGACTTGTATAAATACATGCCAATTCCCCAAAAAGGCGAGAAAATGATACATAAAAGATATACAATGATTATACTTTGCAAATATGGGTAAACAGATTTAAGAGATTCGACGGTTTGGCTTAATAAAGAATTGTTAAGATAAAATAAAACCGCAACGGTAATACATAATATAATGTATGAAATAAATTTTGAGGATTTTATGTTCATAACTGAATCTTCCTTTCGCAGTATATTTATGATACAATATTTAGTGCTTTTTGTCAACAAATAAAAAAGTGCTAAAAAAACAAAAAAACTATTGACTTCGCCCGCTTGATATGCTAAAATAATCGGGTAGCCGCATGGGAATGGCTTTTAAAAGCATGCTTGCTTGCCATATTTCAGCGAGACTGGGATGTAGGAGGTGTTTTAAATGTACGCAATAATCGAAACAGGCGGAAAGCAGTACAAAGTTTGCGAAGGCGATGTAGTTTTCGTAGAAAAGCTTGGTGCTGAAGCCGAAGCTGCAGTTACATTCGACAAGGTTTTAGCTGTTGGAACAGATGAAGGTCTTACAGTAGGTCAGCCTTATGTAGCAGGTGCAGCAGTAAATGCCACAGTAGTAAAGAATGGTAAAGATAAGAAGATTATCATCTTTAAGTACAAGGCTAAAAAAGGTTACAGAAGAAAACAAGGTCACCGTCAGCCTTACACACAGGTTAAGATCGAAAAGATCAACGCATAAGGTGACACAGGTAATTTTAAAAAGAAAAAACAATAAAATAATCGCATTTGAAGTAAGCGGACACACAGGCTATGCTGAAGAAGGGGCAGATATTGTATGTGCTTCGGTTTCGTCGGTTGTATGGACTGTTGTAAACGCACTTCAGAATATCTTAGGGCTCGGCATTTCGTATATTGAAGATGACGGATATGCAAAATGCACTCTGCCTTCTCTTTCGGAAAACGAAAGAGAAAAGGCGGATATACTTTTAGAAAGTATGGCACAGTTTTTTTCGGAGCTTGAAGGACAGTATGGCGATTATATCTCGAAAACGGAGGTAGAATAGTTATGGTATTAAACATTCAGTTGTTTGCGCATAAAAAGGGTGTAGGTAGTACCAAAAACGGACGTGACAGCGAAAGCAAACGTCTTGGCGTTAAGAGAGCTGACGGACAGACAGTTTCAGCCGGCAGCATTCTCGTAAGACAGCGCGGTACAAAAATCCATCCCGGCACAAATGTTGGCAGGGGAAGCGACGATACTCTTTTTGCACTTGCTACAGGCAAAGTAAAATTTGAACGCATGGGCAAGGATAAGAAAAAGGTTAGTATTTATACTGCATAAATAAGATTTAAAAATCCCGGCGTTTTTGCCTGGGATTTTTATGTTTAAAAGCAAAAATAATTATAAGGTGAAGAAATGTTTGTAGATACAGCTCAAATCAGTATAAAAGCAGGTAACGGCGGGAACGGTCTTGTTTCCTTCAGAAGAGAAAAGTATGTTCCGGCAGGCGGACCCGACGGTGGAGACGGCGGTCACGGCGGCAGCATAATATTCGAAACTGACAGAACCTTAACCACTTTAATGGACTTTAATTACAAAAGAGTATATAAAGCCGAAAATGGTGGGGACGGACTGTCGGCAAAAAGAGCCGGACGTGACGGCGAGGATATGATAATAAAGGTTCCCGAAGGTACCATTATAAAGGACGCAGACAGCGGCAAAATCATTGCCGATATGACAGGGGAAAACTCGCGTTTTGTAGCCGCAAAAGGCGGCAACGGCGGATGGGGCAATACCCACTTTGCCACCCCTACAAGACAGGCACCTAAATTTGCAAAACCGGGCATAAAGGGAAGAGAACGCAATGTTATACTTGAACTTAAGCTTCTGGCGGATGTTGCGCTGGTAGGCTTCCCAAATGTTGGCAAATCAACCTTTATATCAAAGGTAAGCGATGCAAAACCTAAAATTGCAAATTATCATTTTACAACCTTGCAGCCAAATCTCGGTGTGGTATCATTTTACGAAAAATCCTTTGTAATAGCAGACATACCGGGACTCATAGAGGGAGCACACGAAGGGATAGGACTCGGCCACGAATTTTTGCGTCATATAGAAAGAACAAGACTTTTAGTGCATATAGTTGATGTTTCGGGAATTGAAGGACGCGATCCCATTGAGGATTTTGAAACAATAAACCGCGAGCTTGAGCTTCATAATCCTGAGCTTCTTATGCGTCCGCAGATAGTTGTAGGGAATAAATGCGATATAATTGTTGATAACGAAAAGTATGAAGAATTCAAAAAATTTGTAATCGAATCGAATTATAAATATTTTGATATGAGTGCAGCGGTCGGCACAGGAGTAAAGGATGTTTTGGCATATATTGCACAGCAGCTTGAGTTTATTCCGGTAACACCTGTATATGAAGCTGAAGAGGTTTGGATAGATGAAGATGATACCGATTATTCGGAATATCAGATAAGCAGGGATAATGAAGTATATGTTGTGAGCGGACCTTATACAGAAAAACTTTTGGGTTCAATAAACTTTGAAGATTCTGAATCTGTGTCCTATTTCCAAAGAGCAATAAGAAACAGAGGAATCATAGATGCACTTGAAGAAAAAGGAATTCAGGAAGGCAACACAGTACGCTTTGGCGATATGGAATTTGATTTTGTGAAATAATAAGAATTAAAGGAAGTTTTTTATGACAAGTAAACAAAGAGCATATTTAAGAGGTCTGGCAAACGATTACAGAGCCATTTTCCAGATAGGCAAAAACGAGATAACAGACAATTTTATAAAACAGATAGACGACGCGTTGGAGGCACGTGAGCTTATAAAAATCCATGTGCTTGAAAATTCGGGACTTACAGCCAAAGAAGCTTGTGCAGTAGTCTGCGAAGAAACAGGAGCAGAGCCTGTTTCAACGGTAGGGAATAAATTTGTAATTTACCGCGAGTCCGAAAACAATAAGGTTATAGAACTGTAGGTGATAGTATGAAAGCGGCTTTGATGGGAGGCAGCTTTGACCCTGTGCATATAGGGCATCTTACAGCGGCAAAAAAGGTAAAAGAAAAATTTTCAATAGACAAAATAATTTTTGTTCCTGCATACTTATCTCCGTTTAAGACACAAAGCGGAGCAAGCGCGCAGGACAGATTCAATATGCTTTCTCTTGCCATAGATAAAAGCGACGAGGTATCGAGATTTGAGATTGATAATGAAGGCATAAGTTACACATATCTTACTGCACAACACTTCAAAAAGGAGTACGACGAGCTCTATTTTATAATAGGAGACGAAGCATATAAAGATATAGATAAATGGAAAAATCCCGAGCTTTTGCACAAAATAATGAAATTTATTGTAGTGACAAGAGAAGAGATAAAAGTCCCCCGAAACGTATTGCACCTTAAAATGGACCCCGTAAAAGTTTCGTCAACCGAAATCCGAGAAAAACTTTTAAAGGGACAGGATTGCAGTAATCTTTTACCCCAAAGCGTTTTGGACTATATAATTAAGAACAATTTGTATAAGGAATGATAAATTTGGACACACAAAGCATAGAAAAATTAAAATCAATGCTTGATGAAAAGCGCTTTATACATTCGGTAGGCGTTGCAGAAATGGCAGTAAAGCTTGCTGAAAAGTACGGAGCAGACAAGGATAAAGCATACATAGCAGGGCTTTTGCACGATTGCGCAAAAAATCTTCCGCAGGAAACCGTGCTTGACAGATGCAGAAAAGCCAATATAGAAATTCATGAAAGCTGGCTTATAGATACAGGCCTTGTGCATCCATACCTTGGCGAATACATAGCAAAAACAGAGTTTGGAGTTTCTGATAACGAAATACTTGAGGCAATACGTTATCACACAACAGGTCATGAGGATATGCCTCTTTTAACAAAAATAATTTATCTTGCAGATATGATAGAGGTAAACAGAACGATAGCAGGGGTTGAACAAATGAGAGAGCTTGCCTTTTCTGATCTTGACGAGGCAGTTTTAAAATCGCTTGATTCCACAATTCGTCACATAATAAACAGGGGCGGAGTAATTGATTGCGATACGGTTTTTTGCAGGAATCATCTTATTGCGAGTAAAAAGGAAAGAAATTCAAAATAATACTTGCAAAAGCAAAAAATGTGTGATATAATGATTATGGAAATAACAGGAGCGGGTTGCAAAACCCGCTCTTTCGTTGTCAAAAAGGAGGAATAAGTTTTGTCAAAAACAGAAGAAGTTGTTTGGGCTTTGGCTGAACCAATTGCAAAGGAACGAGGCTTAAAAATTTACGACACCGAGTTTAAAAAAGAAGGACCCGACTGGTTTTTAAGAGTGTTCCTTTACAGCGAAAAAGGTATAGATATAGACGATTGCGAATATGTAAGCCGTGCTTTAAGCAACCGTCTTGACGAAGAAGACCCAATAGATAAGGCATATTTCCTTGAAGTTTCAAGTCCCGGTCTTGACCGAGTTTTAAAATATGATTGGCACTTTGAAACGGCAATAGGCGAAATGATTGACATAAAGCTTTATGCAGCAGAAAACGGCAAAAAGCAAATAAGCGGTACTTTAAAAGAGTATACAGGCAAAACCGTAATCATCGAAACAGATGAAGGTATAAAAGAAATAGAAATAAGCAAAACATCAAGCATAAGAATATCATTTTAAAAACAGGAGTGATTAAAAAAGTGAGTAACGAATTGATGACAGCCATCGAACTTTTAGGCAAAGAAAAGCAAATTGACCCTGCGGAACTTTTGGAAGCGTTAAAAACATCCCTCGTCAGTGCATACAGAAAATATTATGATGCGGGAGAAGACGTTGAAGTTGTAATTTCCAAAAAAGGGGAAATCAAGGTAATAGCTAAAAAGACAGTTTGCGAAGAGGTTTTGGATATTACAGAACAAATCAGCCTTGAAGATGCACTTTTAGTTAAAGCCGATGCAAAAATAGGTGATGTAATAGAAATCGAGAACACACCTAAAAACTTTGGCAGAATAGCTGCACAGAACGCAAAACAAATGATGGTTCAGCACATAAGAGAAGCTGAACGCGGAAAGCTCTATTCCGAATATCACGAAAAAGAAGGCGAGCTTATAATGGCTACCGTTCAGAAACGTGAAAAAAGAGGGATTCTTATTGAAATCGGAACAACCGAAACAATTATGCCCACACACGAGCAGATACCCGGCGAAAGCTATAACACAGGCGATAAAATTGCCGTTATGGTTATAGAAGTAAGAAACACAGCAAAAGGTTTGCAGATAATGGTTTCAAGAACTCATCCGGGCCTTGTAAGAAAGCTTTTTGAACGTGAAGTTCCCGAAATAGCAGACGGCGTAGTTGAAATCAAAAGCATTGCCAGAGAAGCAGGCTCAAGAACAAAAATTGCCGTATATTCAAACAATGAAAATGTTGATGCGGTAGGCTCATGCGTAGGTCATAAGGGAGCAAGAGTTAGCGGAGTATTAAGCGAACTCGGAAACGAAAAAATTGACATTATAAAATACAGTGAAGACCCTGTAACTTATATTACCGAAGCATTAAGCCCTGCAAAGGTTATGAGCGTTACAGTAAACGAAGAAGAAAAGTCGGCAGAAGTAATAGTGCCCGATTATCAGCTTTCGCTTGCAATAGGTAAGGAAGGACAGAATGCACGCCTCGCAGCAAGACTTACCGGCTGGAAAATTGATATAAAGTGCGATAAGCAAAGCGGGGAAGTGTTTGGCTTTGGCGAATAAAAAGGCAAAAATGCGTACCTGCATAGCTTGCAGACAGTGCAAAGATAAGCTTGAGTTTTTCAAAATAACACGGCAGGGAGATGAAATCCTTGCCGATATCGAACAAAAGCTTTTCGGAAGAAGTGCATATATCTGTAAGAGTCTTGAATGTATTGAAAAAGCACAACGTGCAGACAAACTTGCAGGCTCGTTCAGAAGAAACATTGATAAAAAAATATATATTGAGTTAAAGGAAGCACTCGATGAACAGTAAATTTGACGGAATGCTCGGCCTGGCCGCAAAGGCAGGGAAAATAATTTTTGGAAGTGAAATGAGTGCAGAGGCAGCAAGACACAAAAAGGCATACCTTGTGGTGCTTGCGACCGATGCATCTGACAGGACGAAAAAGCTTATACGGAATAAAACCACAAGCTTTGATGTTCCTCTTGCTGAATACGGAAATATAGAGCATTTAGCTAAAATACTCGGAAAAGCGAGAGTATCCTGCATTGCTGTAAGCGATGAAGGATTTGCAAAAGCAATGCTTAAAATTTTATGGGGGTGACTCAGAATTGGCAACAAAAACAAATAAACCGAGAATACACTCAATAGCCAAGGATTTGGGAGTAACAAATAAAGAAGTAATGGAAGTCCTCGAAAAATACGGTATGGGAGTTAAGAATCACATGAGCACATTGTCCGACCGTGATATGGACGTTATTTTCGACCATTACACACAAAGCTTTGACGACGGCTCTGATATAACTGATTACTTAAAACCTGCAACACAGGAAAAACCTGCAGAACCTGTTAAGAAAGAAAAGTCCGAAAAAGCAGAAAAACCCGAAGAAAAGGCTGAAGAAAAACAAAAGGAAGAGCCTTTGAAGAAAAGCTATGAAAAAAGACGTGTTGACACACGTATTTCAAACGTTGATATCGAAAAGATGGATACCACCGAAAAGCTTGCCAAAATGTTTGACGACAAAATTGACGAGCAGGTAGGCGGTAAACAGAAGATTACCAAAAAAGGCAACAAAAAGCCTTCCGAAAAACAGAAGGCAATGCCCGAAGCACCTAAAGCAAAGGAAAAGAAAAAAGAAAAAATAACAGTTTCTGTTCCTGAAGAAATAACAGTAGGCGATTTTGCACAAAAACTTGGCGAAAGCCCCACAGAAGTTATAAAGAAGCTTATAAGCCTTGGTATTATGGCAAGTGTAAGCCAGGTTATTGACTTCGATACAGCCCTTTTAATCGGCGAAGATATGGGTGCAATAGTTGAGCGTGAAATCATAGTAACAGACGAGGACAGACTTTTCGGAACAGACGAAGATCCCGAGGATTCATTAAAGCCCCGTTCTCCCGTTGTTGTTGTTATGGGACACGTTGACCATGGTAAAACATCAATACTTGACGCTATAAGAAAAACTCATGTAACCGATAGTGAAGCCGGCGGTATTACACAGCATATCGGTGCTTACAGAGTAAGCATAAACGGTAAGGAAATAACCTTCCTTGATACACCGGGTCACGAAGCCTTCACAGCAATGAGAGCAAGAGGTGCTCAGGTTACAGACGTTGCAATTATAGTTGTAGCAGCAGACGACGGTATTATGCCTCAGACAGTTGAAGCTATAAACCACGCAAAAGCTGCAGGTGTAAGCATAATAATTGCAATAAATAAAATTGACAGAGAAAATGCAAATATCGACAGAGTTATGCAGGAACTTACAGAATATGAACTTATCCCCGAAGACTGGGGCGGCGATACAGTATGTGTTCCCGTATCTGCCAAGATGAATCAGAACATAGATACTTTGCTTGAAATGGTAATACTCGTTTCCGAAATGAAGGAACTCAAAGCAAATCCTGACAGACTTGCAAGAGGTACAGTTATAGAAGCACGTCTTGACAAAGGCAGAGGCCCCATTGCAACAGTACTGGTACAAAAAGGTACACTTCACACAGGCGATATAATTGTTGCAGGCACAGCCGTAGGCAGAGTAAGAACAATGATTAACGATAAGGGCGCAAGAGTAAAAGAAGCAGGTCCTTCAGTTCCTGTTGAAATTGCAGGCATCAGCGAAGTGCCCGAAGGCGGCGACCTTTTCTATGCTGTTGAAGATGAAAAAATGGCAAGAAACGTTGTTGAACAGAGAAAAGCAAAGATTAAAGCCGAAAGTGCAAGCAGTATGCAAAGTCTTACTTTGGATGCACTCTTTGACAGAATTCAGGAAGGCGAAGTTAAAGACCTTAACATCATAGTAAAAGCAGACGTTCAGGGCTCGGTTGAAGCAGTTAAGCAGTCACTCGAAAAGCTTTCAAATGACGAAGTAAAGGTAAGAGTAATTCACGGAGCAGTTGGTGCTATTACAGAGTCGGATGTTGTTTTGGCAACAGCTTCAAATGCAATCATAGTAGGCTTTAACGTAAGACCCGTTGCAGGTGCATCTGCATCGGCAGAAATGCACGGCGTTGATTTAAGACTTTACAGAATAATTTACGATGCAATAGAAGAAATTGAAGCTGCTATGAAGGGTATGCTCGCACCTCAGTATAAAGAAAAAATAATTGGTCATGCTGAAGTAAGAGAGACATTTAAGGTATCAGGCGTAGGAACAATAGCAGGTTGCCGTGTTCAGGATGGTAAAATTATGCGTAATTCCGATGTTCGTATAGTTCGTGACGGTATAGTTGTGCACGAAGGACCTTTAAGTTCACTCCGTCGCTTTAAGGATGACGTTCGCGAAGTTGCAGAAGGCTTTGAATGTGGTGTAGCATTCGAAAACTTTAACGACATCAAAATCGGAGATACAATCGAATGTTCAATAATGGAAGAAATAAAAAGGGATTAACTTTTAAAAAGGCGGTGATTATTTATGGCAGCATACAGAATGGACAGAATTGAAGAAGAAGTAAAAAAAGCATTAAGCGCCGTAATCCGCGAGCTTAAAGACCCAAGAATTTGCGAGCTTGTAAGCGTAATAGCGGTAGAAATCACAAAAGATTTAAGATTTGCAAAAGCACACATAAGCGTTTTTGGAAACGAGCAGCAACAAAAAGATACAATAGAAGGATTAAAGGCTGCAGCAGGATTTATAAGACGCGAAATAGGACACAGGGTAAACCTGCGTGCAAATCCCGAGTTTTCCTTTAAACTTGATAATTCTATTGAATACGGAGCCCATATAAACAAAATAATAGGTGAAGTAATAAATGAAAACAAAAATTCTGAATCTGAT
>JAZNQL010000021.1:0-80509 GCA_045590155.1 Clostridia bacterium
ACTTACAAGTTCAGAAGCATTATTAAAAAAAGTGTAAATGAATCGGTAAAATATATGGGTTACGAGCCGGGATTCGAGGTATCAAGTCGGATTCGTAGCCATGTCGTTCTGTGAGCCAAGGAGTTGATCATTTGGTTTGTCTTCCTAAGACCGCTTGGCCTCCGACTTACTTACAAGTTCAGAAGCATTATTAAAAAAAGTGTAAATGAATCGGTAAAATATATGGGTTACGAGCCGGGATTCGAGGTATCGGTGCTTATAACCGATAACGATGAAATAAAAATTTTAAACTCGCAACACAGGCAGATAGACAAGGAAACAGATGTTCTTTCGTTCCCTATGATAGAGTTTGACAAAGATGGGAATATGCCCGAAGGTGTTTTTGAAAATCAGCTTGGAGATATTGTTATTTCACTTGAAAAAGCATTTGCACAAGCCGAAGAATATGGGCATCTGCCAAAGCGTGAGGTAGCATTTTTAACGGTTCATTCAATGCTTCATCTTTTTGGGTTTGACCATATAGAAGAAGAGGACAGGCTTAAAATGAGAAAAGCAGAAGAAGAAATTTTGAATATAATGGGAGTAGTAAGATGAGCGAATTCAAATCAGGCTTTATAGCAATAGTAGGCAGACCCAATGCAGGAAAATCAACACTTTTAAATAAAATACTTGGTGAAAAAATAGCCATTATTTCTTCAAAACCGCAGACAACACGAAATAAAATACTGGGAATTTTTACAGAGGAGGACTGCCAGATTATATTTGTGGATACCCCCGGTGTGCACCGCCCAAGAACTTCTCTGGGAGAGTTTATGATAAACGAAGTAAAAAGTGCAATAGGCGGTGTTGATGCGGCAATTTTGGTAGTTGATGCAGGCAGAGAAGTAGGAGATGCTGAGGAAGAAATAATTAAAAATCTTAAAGCACAAAATATACCTGCAATACTTGCTGTAAATAAGGTTGATGCAGTACAGAAGGAAAATATGCTTCCCATTATAGCAAAGCTTTCGGGTATGTATAACTTTGACGATGTAATACCCATTTCGGCAAAGCACGGCGACGGGGTGGACCTTTTGCTTGACAGTATAAAAAAACATCTTGAAGAAGGACCTATGTATTATCCTGAAGATATGATAACAGATAAAACAGAGAGAGAAATTGCATCTGAAGTCATAAGAGAAAAGCTTTTAAGACTTCTTGATAAAGAAATTCCTCACGGCACAGCAGTTGAAATAAATGCTATGCATGACGAAGAAAACATAGTAAAAATAGAAGCAAATATTTATTGTGAAAAATCAAGCCATAAACAGATTATAATAGGCAAGGGCGGTGCACAGCTTAAAAAGGTTGGCACCTATGCAAGAGAAGATTTAGAAAAGTTTTTCGGTAAAAAAGTATATCTTCAGCTTTGGGTAAAGGTAAAAGAAAGCTGGCGTAACAACAACTTTATGTTAAAAACTTTCGGATATACAGAAGAAAAGTAAAATTTACCTGCCATAATTTAAAGCACTTAAGACAGAATAATTTGTGTGAGGTGTTTTAATATGGAAAATGCATGGTGGGAAATATTTTGCTCGACAGGAGATATATCGGCTTATTTAAAATATAAAAGCGAGGAAAAGAAAAGTGGAACCGATAAAGACAAAGGGGATAGTAATACGGACAACAGAAGTGGGCGATTACAATAAAATGCTTACAGTTTTAAGTCCTGATATGGGGAAAATAAGCGTGTGGGCAAAAGGAGTAAAAAGTCCTAAAAATCCTATGAGTGCAGGAGCAAATCTTCTTTGTTACAGCGAAATGATTTTAACTCATAAAGGGGATGCTTATACTCTTACAGGGTGTAATATATTGGAGAGTTTTTACGGCCTTCGCGATGATATTGCAAAGCTTGCGGCGTGCATTTATATGGCTGATGTTGCAGCTTCTGTGTGTGATGAAGGAATACAGGCACACGAAAGTGTAAGGCTTTTGCTTAATGCAATTCATTTTATAGAAAAAGGGAAAAAAAGTATTCCCGAGATAAAGGCAATGTTTGAACTGCGTCAGATGGCGTGTGTGGGATATATGCCTGAAATAGAAGAATGTATGGCGTGCGGAGCGGATGGCGTATATTTTGATATTGAAGAGGGTGGAATTTTGTGCAGTGAATGTAAAACAGAAAATTCTGTAAAGATTTCAAAAAAGGCACTTGAAATTATAAGACTTTACTTTTCGCCCGAACTGAAGGACGCCTTTTATGCAAATGCAGAAGATGTATTGCCCGAGATTTCAAAGATAAGCGAAAAATATATTGAAGTACATACGGGACGGCATTTTAAAACACTTGATTATTTAAAGAGTGTTATGTAATATGTTTTGGGTTTTCAAAATAAAATAGTTATAAAACTATTTTCGGAGGATGAAAACCCTTGAACAAAAAAACATTTTTAAAGGGCGCAGCACTTCTTTTAGCGGCAAACTTTGCCGTAAAAGCGGCGGGAGCAATATTTAAAATACCTCTTGCAAGATTGCTTGGGGATGAAGGAATGGGGATTTTTTCTACTGCTTCATCGGTATATATGTGGGCAGTTTTGCTTGCAGGGGGAGGGATTCCGGTAGCTGTGTCACGAAAGGTATCGGAATATAGTGCAAAAAACGATTTCGGGAGTGCAAAAAAAGCTTTTTGTGCAGGAACGTTTCTTACACTTATAACAAGCATATTAACCTGTTTTATTTTATACAGGTTTTCAGGCTATATTGCATTGCAACTTGGGGTTGCGGGCGCAAAGGCAGGGATAGTTGCCGCTTGTCCTGCAGTAGTTTTTGTAAGCCTTACAGCGGTAATGCGCAGTTTTTTTGAGGGCAGACAAAATATGGTACCCACAGCACTGTCTGAAGTATCAGAGGCGATTGGAAAGCTTTTTATAGGCTACATACTTGCAAAGCTCTTAATTAAAAACGGCATTGCAGAGGCTGCGGCAGGTGCATTATGGGGCATAAGTGCAGGTGCTTTTGTCGGATTTATTATAATGCTTTTTGTCTACTTTGGCAGAAAGAGAAAATATAAAAAAAGCCATGTAAACATTATAAAAATTTTACTGTCAATTATAAAAACTTCTGTGCCTGTTTTGCTCTGTATGGCAGTTTCAAGCCTTTCTGGGGTTATTGATACTGCAATGATAATGAAAAGACTTGCGGTAGCAGGTTTAACCGAAAACGAGGCACTTGCCCAGTGGGGCAGATATTCGGGCTTTGTAATGCCGCTTGCAAATCTCCCTGCGTCAATCCTTGCTTCGGTAAGTATAAGCGTTGTACCTGCAATAGCAGGAGCATTTTTTTCGGGACAGAATTCGTTGGCAGTAAGAATAACAAAATCTGCATTGCGTCTTTGTGTGGTTTTTGCATTGCCGTGCGGGGCAGGTCTTTCACTTTTATCGGCACCCATTTTAAATTTTGTGTATGGTACAGATAGGGCCTCGGCTCTTTTGGGGGTGCTTGGATGGTCTGTAATTCCTGTGTCGATTTGCATTGTAACAACCTCTGTGCTGCAGGGAATAGGGAAAGAAACAAAGCCTGTAATTTATATGCTTGCAGGTTCGGGGGTAAAAGCCCTTTTAAATCACATTTTAGTTGCGATCCCTTCGGTAGGAATAATGGGGGCACCAATAGGAACAATAGCATGCTATACGCTTATATCCCTTTTGAATATTGTTGCGATATCAAAAACGCTTAATATACATATTTCTGTTTCGGATTTTACCGCCCCTTTGATTTCGTGTGTGGGTATGGCAATTTGCACTATGTATTTTTATAATGCTTTTGGAAACCTTATATTGGCAATAGGAATTGGTGCAGGTATATATTTTCTGTTGCTTCTTTTAACAGGAGCATTAACAAGCGAGGATATAAGTGTATTGCCAAAAGGCGAAAAAATGGCAGAAAAGCTAAAAAAACTAAAGCTTATCAGGAGATAAATATGAAAAAAACCTTTGAAGATTTAATTAAAATTGTTGACACACTTCTGGGAGAAGATGGGTGCCCCTGGGATAAGGAACAAACACACAAAAGCCTAAAGCCATATCTTGTGGAAGAAGCATACGAAACTTTGGAGGCAATAGACAGCGAAAACAAAAATAAAATAGCCGATGAGCTTGGGGATGTTCTCTATCAGGTAGTGTTTCACTCAAAGCTTGGCGAACAAAAAGGCGAATTTGATATAAATGATGTAACAAACGCAATATGCGAAAAGCTTGAAAGAAGACACACTCATATTTTTTCGGATGTAAAGGTAAATACAAGAAAAGACATAGAAAAAAACTGGGATGAAATAAAAAGGATAGAAAAGGGAGAAAAAACAGCTTTTGAAACTCTTGATTCGGTAACAAAAAGTCTACCTGCGCTATTGAGGGCAGAAAAAGTTCAGCGCAAGGCTGAAAATCTTGGTTTTTTAAAGCAGGACGAAGCTTTTGAAGAGGAAATTCAAAGTCTTTTAAAAAAGGTTTCTAAAGGAGAAAATCAGGAAGAAAATATAGGCAGGCTTTTGTTTTTGACAGTAAATCTTGCAAGAAAAAATTCGGTTGTTTCAGAAGAGGCCTTACGAATATATACAAACAACTTTACAGAGAATGTTAAAAAAGCGGAAAAAGAAGGAAAAAAGACATTATCTGAAGAATAAATAATAGATAAACCTATAATAATACGGAGTAATTTAATGACAGAAGATAAAAACAAAAAATCTTTTATGAAAAGTGTTTCAATAATACTTTTCGCTCAAGTGGCGGTAAAGCTTCTTGGTATGATTTACCGCATAGTTATAACAAACATAAAAGGTTTTGGCGATGCTGGAAACGGATATTACCACGCAGGATACCAGGTATATACTCTTCTGCTTGCAATATCATCTGTTGGAATACCAAATGCAATTTCAAAAATGGTATCGGCAAAAACAGCTTGCGAAGATTATGCGGGTGCACACAGAATTTTCAAAACTGCACTCGGTCTTTTTGCGTGCGTGGGACTTGCCTGCACTTTAATTCTGTTTTTAGGAGCAGAATTTATTTCTGTTAATATAATCAACATGGAGGGTGCAAAATATACTCTTCGGGCATTATCGCCTGCAGTGTTTTTTGTTTGCACATCATCTGTTATAAGCGGTTACTTTATGGGGCTTGGCAATATGAAGGCAACAAGCTCTTCACAGATTTTGGAACAGCTTTTTAAATGCACAATAACAATTTTAATAGTTATAATGATGGTAGGGCAAACTCCCGAACTTATGGCGGCTGGTGCAAACTTTGCAACTGCCATAGCAACATTCTTAAGCTTTATATACCTTGTAATGTTTTACCTTGTAAGCAGAAAGGGTATATGGGAAAATCTTAAAGAAGATGAAGGAGAAAAAGAACCTTTAAGAAAGGTCGTTATAAGCATTTTATCGGTTGCAATTCCCATTTCTTTAAGTTCAATTATAAATGCAGTTACAAGAATTGTTGATATTGCAACAATAACAAGAGGAATAGAAATTGCTTTCTCGGGCGGAATTCCGGGAGTAGAGGGAATCCCCACACTTGAAGAGCTGAAAGATATAGCAGCACAGCTTTCGGGAAGGCTTTCAAAGAGTGATACCTTTATAAACCTTCCGCTTGCTATGAACATTGCTCTTTCTATGACTTTGGTGCCCACAATTTCGGCAGCCTTTGCAAGAGGCGATAAGCAGGAAGCATCAAATAAAATATCCTATTCGCTGCTTATTTCTGTTTTGCTTGTGCTTCCCTGTGCGGTAGGATATATAGCACTCGGCAAACCGATTTATGCATTTTTGTATCCAAATGCATCTCTTGGCGGAGATTTACTCCAGATAAGTGCTGTTGCTCTTATATTTATGGCGTTAAATCAAACAATGGCAGGTGCTCTGCAGGGAATGGGTAAAATAATAACGCCTGCAATAGGCCTTTTGTGCGGCACAACTGCGAAGGTTATTTTAAATCTTATTTTAATAAGAATACCTTCTGTAAACATATACGGTGCGACCATAAGCACGGTTGTATGCCATGTAATAGCATTTTCAATTTCATTTTCGGTGCTTTCGAAAAATATTGACTTAAAACTTAACCTTGTTAAAAATATATTTAAGCCGCTTGCGGCATCTGTAATAATGGGTGTATGTGCCGTAATTATTTACAGACTGTTATCACTTTTTGCAGAAAATATGGTAGCACTTTTATTGAGTATAGTGCTGTCAGCGATTATATATGTATTGCTTGTACTGGCATTTCGTATCCTCTCGCAGGAAGATGCCGAAATGCTCCCGTTTGCAAGCCGTATTACAAAGAAATTTACAAGATAGGAGAAAACTATGCCCGAAAGACAGGATAACATCAGAAATTTTAGTATAATTGCACATATCGACCACGGCAAATCCACTCTTGCGGACAGGCTTTTGGAGTATACAGGTGTTGTAAGTGAAAGAGATATGGAAAACCAGCTCCTTGACAACATGGACCTTGAGAGAGAAAGAGGAATAACAATTAAAGCAAGAGCGGTAAGGCTTGTTTATAAAAGAGATGACGGGGAATATATTTTAAACCTTATAGATACCCCCGGTCACGTTGACTTTAACTATGAGGTTTCGCGTTCTTTAGCTGCGTGCGAGGGTGCGCTTTTGGTAGTTGACGCAGCCCAGGGCATAGAAGCACAAACACTTGCAAATACTTATCTTGCGCTGGAACACGACCTTGAAATACTCCCTGTTATAAACAAAATAGACCTTCCAAGTGCACATCCCGAAGAAGTAAAGCTTGAAATAGAAGATGTTATAGGAATAGATGCAGAGCAAGCACCTTTAATAAGTGCAAAAACAGGTCTTAATGTACCTAGTGTGCTTGATTATATTGTTGACAATATTCCCGCACCTCACGGCGACGAAAATGCACCTTTAAAAGCTTTGATATTTGACTCGTATTACGATAGTTACCGTGGTGTAATTGTATACGCAAGAATAAAAGAAGGAACTTTAAAGGCGGGGGATAAAATACGTTTTATGGCAACGGGAAAGGAATACGATGTTGTTGAAACAGGATATTTAAGTCCTTCAGGAACTGTTGCGGCAAAAGAAATAAAGGCAGGCGAGGTTGGATATATTGCGGCAAGCATTAAAACTGTAAAGGACGTAAACGTCGGCGATACAGTTACATTGGCAACAAACCCCGCAAGCGAGCCTTTGCCTGGATATAAAAAGGTAAACTCTATGGTGTTCTGCGGTATTTACCCTGCTGACGGAGCACATTACGAAGACCTTCGTGATGCACTTGAAAAACTGCAGTTAAACGATGCGTCGCTTCTTTACGAGCCCGAAACAAGTATTGCGCTCGGATTTGGTTTCAGATGCGGATTTTTAGGGCTTTTGCATATGGAAATAATACAGGAACGCCTTGAAAGAGAATATAATCTTGACCTTGTTACCACGGCACCCAGCGTTATTTACAAGGTAGTAAAAACCGACGGCGAAACTATTATGATAGATAATCCCACAAATCTTCCTGACCCAAGCCAGATAGAGTACATGGAAGAGCCTATTGCTGATGCAAATATTATGGTGCCCTCGGAATACGTAGGCAGTATTATGGAGCTTTGCAGAGACCGCCGAGGCGACTATAAGGGTATGGAATATATAACAGAAGACAGAGCCGTACTTCATTACGACTTACCTTTAAACGAAATCATTTACGACTTTTTTGACGCATTAAAATCAAGAACAAGAGGCTATGCTTCCTTTGATTATGAATTAAAGGGATATGAAAAGAGTTCGCTTGTAAAGCTTGATATTTTATTGAATGGCGATAACGTTGATGCTTTAAGCTTTATAGTTCATACCGAAAAGGCTTATGCAAGGGCAAGAAAAATAGCCGAAAAGTTAAAAGAGGTTATTCCAAGACAACTGTTTGAAGTACCCATTCAGGCAGCAATAGGAACTAAAATAATAGCAAGAGAAACCGTAAAAGCATTAAGAAAAGACGTTTTGGCAAAGTGCTACGGCGGTGACATAAGCCGAAAGAAAAAGCTTCTGGAAAAACAGAAGGAAGGTAAAAAGAGAATGCGCCAGGTTGGCAGTATAGAAGTACCGCAGGAAGCTTTTATGGCTGTACTTAAACTTGACTGATGAGAGGACTTTATATTCATTTTCCTTTTTGCAAAAAAAAGTGTGATTATTGTGCTTTTTATTCAAAAAGCGGTGCAGAAGAATATATGGAGGAGTATGCAAAGGCCATTATAAAGGAAATAAAAACATATCCTTCCTGTGATATTGACACTTTGTATTTTGGCGGAGGAACGCCCAGTGTTTTACCCGCAAATCTTCTCACACAGATTTTTGAAGAAGCAACAAAACATTTTTCGTTAAAAGGAACAGAAAATACAATTGAAATAAACCCAAAAACTGCTGATTTTGAAAAGCTTTCAGCTCTTTATAGTGCAGGCTTTAACAGAGTGAGTATAGGAGTGCAGTCTTTTTTGGATGATGAGCTTGCTCTTTTAGGCAGAATACATACGGGTCTTGATGCACAAAACACAATTTTGGATGCTTTCAGGGCTGGTTTTAACAATATATCGGCAGATATAATGCTTGCACTTCCAAATCAAACCAAACAAAAGCTTGATATTACAATAGATAAAATGCTTTCGCTTCCTTTAACCCATATATCGGCGTATTCACTTTCGATTGAAGAAGGAACACCTTTTTCAAAAAAAGAACTTAATTTGCCAGGCGAAGATGAAGAAAGAGAGCTTTACTGGCACACAGTTCGGCGTTTTAAAGAAGAAAGTTTTTGCCATTATGAGATTTCAAACTTTGCAAAAAAAGGGAAAGAGGCAGTACATAATAAAAACTATTGGCTGTGTGGAGAGTATATAGGAATAGGGGCAGGAGCACATTCTTACTTTGATGGAAAACGATACAGTAACCGCGAAAGTATAGAAGAATATATAAAATCCCCCATGCGCGAAAATATTGAAATAATAGATGAAACTGCAAAAAAGCAGGAATATTATATGCTTGGATTAAGGCTTTTAGAGGGGATAGAAGAAAAAGAACACAAAAATCTTTTAAAAATGGAAAAGGCAGGTCTTATTGAGAAAAAAGACGGAAAAGTACGCCTTACAAAAAGAGGAATAGATATAGCAAATTACGTTATGGCGGAGCTGATGTAAATGGATGTATATTCTGATGCACTTAAAATAATTCTCGCAAAAAGAAGAACAAAAAAAGAGGTGTATCTGCTTTTGTTAAAAAAGGGATATGAAGAGCAGGATGCACAAAATGCCGTAGAGTATTATGAGGAAAGAGAGTATATTGACGATGCCGATTATGCAAGAAGATATGCGCACGATGCGGCAAAAATCGGCGGTAAAGGCAGAAACAGAATAGAACGTGAGCTTTTAGAAAAAGGCGTTTTGGAGGAATACATTTTTAAAGCCTTTGAAGAAATTGAATTTGACGTAAAAGAAAAAATGCATAAAAAGTTCGGCGAAGGTACAATAGATTTAAAAACTTGCGAAAAAATTAAAAATCACTTTTTAAGAAAGGGATTTACCTACGAAGAAATAAACAGAGCTGTAAGCGAACTTTATACTGTAAAGAGGGACTTTGAATGTTGAAAGTATGTTTTATATCGCTTGGGTGTCCGAAAAATCTTGTGGACTCCGAAATAATGGTAGCACTTGTAAAAAAAGCAGGGTACGAGGTTGTAGCAGCCGAAGCGCTTGCGGATATCATAGTTATAAACACCTGTGCTTTTATAGACAGTGCCAAGGAAGAAGCAATAAACACAATTTTAGAGGCAGCAGAGTACAAAAAATCAAACTGCAAAAGAATTGTTGTTACGGGCTGTCTTGCAGAACGCTACCGTGACGAAATATTAAAAGAACTGCCCGAGGTTGATGCGATAGTAGGAGTAAATTCATTTTATGATATAGTGGCGGCAATAGAAGGGGAAACGAGGATTATTGCCCCTCCTGAAAAAGAGTGTGTTGAAGGCTTTGAAAGGGTAATTGCAACACCACCGTATACTGCATATTTAAAAATAGCCGAAGGCTGTGACAATAAATGTACTTATTGTGCAATTCCTTCAATAAGAGGACCATACAGAAGCCGAAGGATGGAAAATATAATTGAAGAAGCAAAGAAGCTTTATAAAGACGGGGTAAAAGAAGTTATTTTAATAGCACAGGATACGACCTACTACGGCACCGATATTTACGGAAAACCAATGCTTTCGGAGCTTTTGAATAAAATTTCCGAGATAGGGTTTACCTGGGTAAGAGTTTTATATACATATCCAGAACTTATAGATGACGAGCTTCTTGATACCGTAGCAAATCACGAAAATATTGTAAAATATTTTGATATACCGATTCAACATATATCAAGCGCTGTTTTAAAGAGAATGGGAAGAAAGAGCACAGAAGAAAGTATATATGCTCTGATAGAAAAAATAAAGAAAAAAATTCCTGATGTTACATTGCGGACATCTCTTATAGTAGGATTCTCGGGCGAGACCGAAGAAGATTTTGAAAAGCTTTGCCTCTTTGTAAAAACGGCAGAGTTTGACAGACTTGGAGTTTTTGAATATTCAAGAGAAGAAGGAACTCCGGCATATAGGCTAAAAGATATAGTGGATGACGAAACAAAGGCTTACAGAAGAAATCTTATAATGGATATACAAAGCCGAGTGTCATACCAGAAAAATCTTAAAAAAACAGGTAAGGAAATCACAGTTTTATGTGAAGGAGTACAGGACGGATACGCATACGCCCGCTCGTGTGCAGACGCCCCCGATGTTGACGGACTTGTTTATTTTAAATCCGACTCGGCAAAGCCGGGCGATTTTATAAAAGTTAAAATTACAGCAGCAGAAGAATATGATTTAACAGGAGAACAGTTATGAATTTACCAAACAAATTAACAATTGTAAGAGCAATAATGATACCCCTTTTTATGTGTGCCTATATTTACATTGACACCGTAGCAGGAAAATGGATTGCAGCTGCATTATTTGCACTGGCTTCTTTTACCGACTTTTTGGACGGTTATTTAGCAAGAAGAGACAATCTTGTAACAGACTTTGGCAAATTTATGGACCCGCTTGCCGATAAGCTTATGGTAACAGGAGCACTTTTATGCCTTCTGGCAGACGGAGTAATAGGCACATGGGTTACTATGATTATTTTGGCACGTGAATTTATTGTTACAGGGATAAGACTTGTAGGTGCATCAAAGGGCAGAGTAATTGCGGCAGGTAAGCTTGGAAAGCTTAAAACAGTTATACAGATAATTTCTGTTATAGCTGCGATTTTACTCGGAGCGGGAATAATCACTGACATTCTTATGTATGTTTCTGCATTGATTACCCTTGTTTCTGGAATAAACTACATAGTTTTAAATAAAGATATAATAAGTGAGTGCTAATTTTAAAAGGTGTTATTTTATGAAAAAAATTATATGCTTAATACTTGCAACAGCACTGGTTATATTTTTGTGTCCTGCTGCATTGGCAGAGCAGGATGTTATTGAGATAATCGATGCTGCAACAGGTCTTATATATACTCCAAATGGGGAAATAACAGGAATAGCTGAAGGAATTACCGATATATGTATACCTTCAAAAATAAACGGTACACAAATAACTTCCATTGCACAGGAAGCGTTTTCAGAAAACGAATACCTTCTTAATGTAAGTATAGAAGAAGGTATTTGTAAAATAGGAGACTTTGCTTTTAGCGGTTGCACAAATCTTCAAAGTGTTATATTGTCTAAAACCGTTACAAGCATAGGAACAGGAGCATTTTACGAATGCCCCTCACTTTTTACGGTAAACATTCCTGATAAAATAGAAATAATACCGCAGTCGCTTTTTTACAACTGTACAAGTCTTGCAGTTGTAAATTTGCCAAAGAGTGTAAAAATTATATATGATTTTGCATTTTTCGGTTGCACAAATCTTCGCAGTATGGTTTTCCCTGAAGGAGTTACTGCCATAGGAAAAGAAGCATTTTTCGGTTGCAGTGCACTTGAAAATATTTATGTATCTTCAACAGTAACAAACATAGGCGAAAATGCATTTACATATTGCACCGCCTTAAAGAGTATTGAAGTAGACGAAGATAATGCTTCCTACCAAAGCGACGGTAAGGCGTTGTTTTCAAATAACGGGCAAACCCTTATTCAGTATGCACTCGCGGTTTCGGATTCAAGCTATACAATCCCCGAAAATGTTGACAATATACTTGAATATGCTTTTGTTGCAAATCAGAATCTTGTAACAATAAACCTTAACAATGTACAGAGAATAGGTGAATATGCCTTTTTTGAATCAAACCTTTTAAACCGCCTTTCAATACCAAAAACAGTATCCGAAATAGGCGAAGGTGCGTTTTCGTCGTGCTATAATCTAACATCTGTTATATTCTGCGGCAAAACAGCTATAATAAATTCAAACGCTTTTGCTGATGATTATAAGCTTGAAAATGTTATATTTTATCAGAATCCCGATATTGTGGGAGAAAATATATTTGAAAACGATTTGGGAGTAACTTTGTTCAGTAAGGATATAACCTTCTGGCAAACCTGTAATTGTGCAGAGCTTTTAAGACTTGAAAAGCTTATACAGGTTTTTGTGAACGGAGAAGAAATAATGTTTGACGTTCCTCCTAAGATAGAAAATGGACGTACACTTGTGCCCATGCGTGCAATATTCGAGGCACTTGGAGCCGAGGTGTTATGGGACGATACAACAAAAACCGTAACAGCAAAAAAAGGCGATAACACAGTAGTTCTAACAATAGGAGAGAATATTCTTTATAAAAACTCAAGCGCAGTAGTTTTAGATACTCCTGCAAAAATAGAAAATTCAAGAACTATAGTCCCTGTAAGAGCAGTTAGCGAAGGCTTGTCATGTTTTGTATCTTGGGACGATGCTACAAGGAGTGTAATAATAACCGAATAATGTTATGTTAAAATTATACAGAAAATATACTGAAATTTTAACAAAAGCCAAAAAAGACCGGGTTTCGGCATACGCCGGTCAATCAACTTTTTTTATACTGATATCGTTATTTCCGTTTGTAATGCTTTTAATGACTTTTTTGCATTATCTGCCTGCCGACAGCATAATTTTAACCCTTCTTACAAAAGAGTTTCTGCCGGGCGGAGTATCAGATTTTGCGGCAGAAATTTTAGAAGAAATAAGAGGTCTTTCAAAAACAACTGCAATACTTTCTTTAACATCTGTTACGGCACTTTGGGCGGCGTCTGCAGGAGTTTTGGCGATAATCAGGGCGTTAAATGCTATAAACGGAAACGAAGACAGACAAAATTATTTTATTATGAGAGCAAAAGCAGTATTTTATGCTCTTGCATTTGCTTTGATAATTGCAACAGTGCTTTTAGTTTTAACATTCGGAAACACTGTGTTTATGTTTATAACAGTGCTTGATGAAATGACTTTTTTAACAAGCTTTTTGCGTGTGGGGGCAATCTTTTTACTGCTTACAATATTTTTTGCATTTATATATTCCCGTGTTCCAAAAAACAAACCTAAAATAAAAACACAGCTTCCCGGTGCAGTTTTATGTGCCTGTATATGGATAGTTTTTTCGTTTTTATATTCTCTTTATATAAGCTATATGGGAATATACTCAAAAACCTACGGTAGCCTTACGGCAGCAGTTTTACTTATGCTGTGGCTGTATTATTGTATATATTTTATGCTTATGTGCGCCGAAGTAAACGGCGTAATACTCGAAGGACAAAACAATGAAAAAAAATAAACTTAATCCCATTTTAACAATAGCAATACTTTCGTGTCTTTTGTATATTTATCAAAGCCTTGTTCAAAGCGGCTTTGGAGATACTTTTAAGACACAACTTGAGGTACCTTGGATAATTTTGCTGAATATTCTGCCCATATTTTTGATTATGAGCTTTTTGTATTTTATATTCAACAGAATATGGGCGGCTTTTTTATGCACAGGACTGCCTCTTACCTTGTTACTCATTGTAAATGACTACAAAATATTTTTCCGTGACGAGCCCTTAAGACCCGCGGATTTAGGTCTTGTGCGCGAAACTGCAGGAATAATGGAAAATTACAGACTGGAAATAAGATGGGGCGTTTTTATTCCCACAATTATTTTACTGGCTCTTATTTTCATAGTTTTTAAGTTTGTGCATGAAAAAAAGGTTAACTTATTAACCCGCGTAATAGGTATGGTTTTGGTTCCTTTAATTTTTGCGGGAGCATATACTGCTTTTTACCATGACAATAAGCTTGGAGAAACAACCCCTGCTTTAGCAGAAGAATACCACGAGGTAGACCGCTCGGAAAAGCAAGGCTATATGTTTTATTTTCTGTCAAGCTTTTCAAAATCTGAATATAAAATGCCAGAAGGTTATACAGATGAAACGGTGAACGAACTTCTCAGTTCCTATAAAGACGAAGATGACGAAAAGAAAGTTAATGTAATAGCAATTATGAGCGAGGCATTCTCCGATTTATCTGGGGCCGAAAATCTTGAGTTTGAAGATGATTTTAATCCTCTTATAAACATACAAAAGCTCCGCAAAGAGGGCATGTGGGGAAATATAGTTGTTAACGGCTTTGGCGGTGGAACCTCTTATACTGAATTTGAATTTTTAACAGGCGCAAGTCCTTATCTTATAGATCAGGCGATGCCTGAAATGTATAAAACTTATATTACATCACGCGCATATTCTTTGGCACAGGCTTTTTCTGATATGGGCTACACAAGCGAAGGAATGCACCCCGGCCATGCATGGTTTTATAACAGACAGAATGTTTATCTTCACATGGGGTTTGAGAAGTTTATAAGCGATAATGTGCTTGATACAAAAAAGCTTTCGCAAACAAATTATTATATAAATGACTCGGAAACGGGCAGAATAATAAAAGAAATGTACGAAAGTCATAAAGAAGAAAATCCGGATACCCCTTATTTTAATTTTACTGTAACATTGCAAAATCACGGTCCGTATATGGATTACGAAACCGAGAGGGGAACAGTTTTAGAACGTCCAGAAGATATAAGTGACGAGCTTTATTATACCTTAAACAATTACTTTTTAGGCCTTTCTGATGCTGATGCAATGCTTGGAGATCTTGCTGAATATTTTAACAAAAAAGAGGAACCTGTTGTAATTGTTTTCTTTGGAGACCATCTTCCTTATATTGATGCTGAGGGCGAAGGATTTAAAGCGATAGGATATGACATATCTGCCGATACGCTTGAAGGATTAAAAAGACATTATTCTGTTCCCTATGTAATATGGGGGAATGATTCCTTCAGAAAAACGGGAGGAAAAAGAGGCGAGCAACAAGATATATCGGCAAACTTTTTATCTGTAAAGCTTTTTGATTACATAGGAATTCAAAAGCCGAGATATTTTCAGTTTTTATCTGACGTAGAAAAAGAAATGAATGTAATTTCGTCGCACTTTTTTGAACAAGACGGGGAAGTTTTAAGAGAAATTCCCGAAGAAAGTAAGAATTTAATTACGAATTATCAATATTTGCAATACTATAATATTGTCAGATTTAAAAATTTAGGTTGACATTTTATCCCTTATATACGATAATATAGTTATTAGAGGTGAAACGTATATGAATAAAAAACTGGAAGCTTTTAAAGAAAGTATAAGCGGTAAAAGGGTTACAGTGCTTGGCATAGGCATAAGCAATAAGCCCTTGATTAAAATGCTGCTCTCGTTTGGTGCACATGTAACAGCGTGCGATAAAAATGAAGAACTTTCTGCTGATTTACTTCAGCTTATGAAGCTTGGTGCAAGATTTAATTTAGGCGAAAAATATCTTGATGATTTAGATTGCGATATTATATTTAAAACTCCCGGTATGAGAAGTGACATTCCAGAGCTTTTGGAAGCAAAGCAAAAAGGAATTAAAATAACAAGTGAAATGGAGCTTTTTTTCGAGCTGTGCCCCTGTAAAATTATAGGTGTAACAGGAAGCGATGGAAAAACTACCACAACCACTTTGATTTATAATATGCTTTGTGAAGAAGGTTATACATGCCATCTTGGCGGTAATATAGGAGAACCTTTACTTCCTAAAATAGAAAATATGGAAAAAACCGACTATGTTGTAGCAGAGCTTTCAAGCTTTCAGCTTCATACAATGAAGCGCAGCCCCAATATTGCTGTTGTTACAAATGTGTCGCCAAACCATCTTGATGTTCACAAGTCTATGAACGAATACATAGAAGCTAAAAAGAACATTTTTAATTATCAGACAAAAACCGGCAAGCTTATATTAAATGCCGATAACGAAATAACAGCATCATTTGCAGAAGCGGCAAAAGGTGAGGTTATACCTTTTTCTATACAACAAAATAAAACAGAAGGTGTTTATATTGATGAAGAAAACAACATCTGTTTTGGCGAAAATAAAATTATAAATGCAAACGAAATAGCAATCCCCGGAACACACAATGTAGAAAATTATATGGCAGCAATAGCTGCAGTTGCAAAACTTGTAAATGTTACCTCGATAAGAGCAGTAGCGCGCAATTTTAAAGGGGTTGAGCATCGTATTGAATATGTTCGCGAGGTTGACGGTGTTAAGTTTTATAACGATTCTATCGCAAGCAGTCCAACCCGTGCCCGTGCAGGCCTTTATTCGTTTAAGCAGAAAGTAATACTTATAGCAGGCGGATACGATAAGCATATTCCGTTTGACGAATTCGGCGAGGATATTAAGGCAAGATGTAAAAGACTTTATCTTATAGGCGCAACAGCACCGCTTATAAAGGAAGCTGTAATTAAAGCTTATGAAGGAAAACGTACTTTGCCAATAATTCAGTACCCCACACTTGAAAGAGCTGTAAAAGAAGCATATATGGCTGCCGAAGCAGGAGATGTTGTAATACTTTCCCCTGCATGCGCAAGCTTTGACATGTATAAAAATTTTGAAGAACGCGGAAAAAGATATAAGGAAATAGTTCGGTCGCTGTAAGACTGAGAAAAGAGGACGTAAATGAGCAAATTGTTGGTAAACGGCGGCAAGGAGCTTTTTGGAGAAGTAAATATAAGCGGAGCCAAAAATGCGGCGGTTGCAATAATACCTGCGGCAATTTTGGCTGATGGTGTGTGCAGAATAGAAAACGTGCCTGACATCAAGGATGTTGAGGTTGTTTTGGACATACTTAAAATTCTTGGAGCAAAGGTAAATAAAATTGATTCAAATACTCTTGAAATAGATTCAAGATATTTAAACAGTTTTATCGCCGATTGTGAAGAAGCCAGAAAAATGAGGGTATCATATTATCTTATGGGTGCTCTTTTAGGCAGAATGGGCAGAGCCAGAGTAAGACTTCCGGGCGGATGCAATTTTGGAGAAAGACCCATTGACCAGCACATAAAGGGTTTTGAAGCAATGGGGGCGGATGTTACAATTGACGGATGCGTAGTTTCTGCAAAGGCAGAACACCTTGCGGGTGAGTCAATATATCTTGATATTGTCAGTGTAGGTGCTACAATAAATATAATGCTTGCAGCATGCCTTGCAGACGGAAAAACCATAATAGAAAATGCAGCTAAAGAGCCTCATATAGTTGACGTTGCAAACTTTTTAAACTCTATGGGAGCAAAAATAAGAGGGGCAGGTACCGATACAATACGTATTGAGGGTGTAGAAAAAATGCACGGCGGTACTTACAGCATAATTCCCGACCAGATAGAGGCAGGCACATTTATGATTGCTGTGGCAGGCTGTGGCGGAGAAGTGCTTGTAAAAAATATTATACCAAAGCATATGGAATCTTTAAGTGCAAAGCTTGAAGAGGTAGGAGTACAGATAAAAGAATTTGACGATTCAATTTTAGTAAGCCGTAAAAAGGATGTACCGCTTCGACGTGCAAATATAAAAACAATGCCTTATCCCGGATTTCCTACCGATTTACAACCCCAGATAGTTGCCCTTTTAAGCATGGCAGAGGGGACAAGCACTGTAACAGAAAGTGTTTGGGAATCACGTTTTCAGTATACTGAAGAACTTAAAAAAATGGGAGCTGACATTGTAATAGGCGGTAACCGTGCGGTAATACACGGTGTAAAAATGCTTCGCGGGACAGAGGTTATGGCAACCGATTTACGTGCAGGGGCAAGCCTTGTAATATCGGCCCTTATGACAGAGGGACAAACCTTTATAGGCAATCTTGCTTTTATTGAACGCGGATACGAAAAAATCGAAGAAAAGCTTACAGGCTTAGGTGCTGATATAAGGAAGGTAGAAGGATGACGGAATTTTGCTCCTTATTTAGCGGAAGCAGTGGTAATGCATGCTATATAAAACATAACGATACTGCTCTGCTTGTAGATGCAGGCGTAAGCGGAAAGAAAATTGAAGAGGCAATTTGTGCAATAGAAGGTAATGTAAAAAACATACAGGGTATATTGGTAACACATGAACATTCCGACCATATAAATTCGGTCGGAATTTTATCCCGCCGATATAAAATTCCTGTTTTTGCGACAAGCGGGACGTTTGAAGGAATGTCGGTAGGAGAATACTATCAGAAGGTTACAATAAAAGCAGGTCAGGATTTTGAAGTGGGCGGCATAAAAATAAAGCCCTTTTCAATTCCTCATGATGCTGCAGAACCTGTTGGATATAATTTTTATGCAGACAGAAAGAAGATAACTGTGGCAACCGATATAGGCAGGATGAGCGAAGCGTTGTTTGTATCACTTTCCGGTTCTAATCTTATACTTTTAGAATCGAATCATGATAAAAAGATGCTTTTACAGGGAGTGTATCCTTTAAGCTTAAAACGGCGTATAGCAGGAGAGAGGGGACATCTTTCTAACGAAGAAGCGGCGCTTTGTGCGGCACGGCTTGTCGAAACGGGTACAAACAATATAATACTCGGGCATTTAAGCGGAGAAAATAATATTCCTTCAATTGCATATAACGAATCGGCAAAAGCTATTGAAAGAACGGGAGTATCAGTGGGGAAAGACGTGCGACTTTGCGTTGCACGGGCATCCCAAAACGAGAAAATTACATTATGAAAATAAAGATAATAGCGGTTGGTAAGCTTAAAGAAAAATTCTGGCAGGAAGCCTGCGGAGAGTACATAAAACGTTTATCACGTTTTGTAAATATTGAAATAACTGAACTTGCAGATTTAAAAATTCCCGACAAAGCATCACTTTCTGAGTGCGAAAAAATAAAAAATGCAGAAGGCGAAAAAATTCTTTCTTCTGTGAAAAAGGAAGAAATTATAAGTCTTTGCATTGAAGGGAACAAGGTTTCAAGCCTTGATATGGCACAGATTATAAAAAATGCCGAAAATTCGGGAAAAAGCCTTGCTTTTGTAATAGGCGGTTCGCTGGGACTTTCGGATGAAGTAAAGAAAGCCTCAAAAATGCGCATCTCAATGTCGGATATGACTTTTCCGCACCAGCTTGCAAGAGTAATGCTTGCAGAACAAATTTACCGTGCATTCAAGATAAATGCAAACGAAAGTTATCATAAATAATAAAAGCTGAACAATTTTTGTTCAGCTTTTATTATTTTAACCAAAATGAATTTGTATCGGTAAGCAATGTATCAACGCCGTACATAAAAAGAATTTCATCAATTTGATTTTCTGCTATAATATCCGAAACAGATTTTCTGTAATATCTTAAATCGACCATATATATTTCACTGTAATTTGCAGTTAAAAACGGAGCAAAGCACTGAGCAAACGAATCCTTTACAATAAGAATTTTTCTGTCGTTTGAATAAGGATTTTTAATTTTTAAAAAGCTGTGATTTCCTTCTAAAAATACGGGGTACTTGTCGGGTGCGGAAAGGTGCTCTTTAAAGAAAAGAGTGTCATAAGTTTTTTGGTCCTCATAAATTTCAACACTTACTTTTTCACTATTGTCCCAAAGCTCAATTTTGTCGGGTGGGGTTAAAAAATAACCGCTTCCCGAATATGTTGTTCCATAAAAATCATCGTATGTTTCTATATTGTAATCATCGCATATATCCATACCTTTTTTCTCGCAAAAGGCTTGATACACAAGATAATTTCCGTAAGAAGTCAAATGATGGTCGGTTTTGTAAAACACTTGCTTTTCTGCATTTTTAAGAAGTGGGCGTACATCAAGCAAATCAAGGTCTTGCTTTTTGCAAAAAGCAAAAAGCTCGCCGTCGGGGTACTCCTTTGAGTGTTTTGGCAAAACATCTTCCATAACATAACCTGTGTGCGGAATTATAATAAGGTTTGACGGGATATCTGATTTTTTTGAAAATTCACTAAACTTTTCAATATTTTTTTCAAATGTTTTATAATCCGTGTTTTTTGGCGCATTTATAAGATAACCGTCTTTACAAAAATAAATATCCGAGGCAGTGTTTTTGCCCAAAGCAAGATTTGTATATGAGTTTAACCCCTTGAAGAAATCCCTGAAAAATACGTGGTCTGACACAAACTCTTCAAACGATGAAAGATAACTTCCGTCAAGCAAAGCAGAAACAGAAAATTCGGGCATAACGGCAAGATACCTTTTTTCGTTTTGGGAATATTCTTTTCCCGAATTTACAAAAAGAAGTACGGACATTAAAAATATAAAAACTAAAAAAACAACCGAAATAACTTTTTTCATAAAGACCTCTAAAAACGGAAATATAAAAATGGATTGTAGCTTGAGCTTACAAGACTTGCAGTACAAAGCAAAAGTCCCATAAAACACAAAACGGCGGTAAAAACAGGAGCATATTTTTTATTGCACACAGATAAATAAAGCCTTTTTGCTATGGGTGTTGAAGCAAAGCTTGCAATTATCAGCATAATAAGATAGGGTAAAACGTTTACATTGCCAAAAAGCTTCCCGCAAAACATAGCTGTTATATATTCCTTTAATGCCGAAAAACTTTCTGATGCAAAAAGAACCCAGCCTATTATAACTATGAAGAGAGTGTATATATGCCTTAAAATACGTGGGAGTTTTGCTAAAAATTTGCCAATGAACAGTTTTTCAAAAAGCAAAAGCAAACCATAGTAAAGTCCCCATAAAATTAAGTTCCAGCCTGCGCCGTGCCAAAGACCTGTAAGCATCCACACAAGAAGAATATTAAAGCAGAAGCGGAGCTTTTTAACACGGTTTCCGCCTAAAGGGATATACACATAATCACGAAACCACGAACTCAAGGAAATATGCCATCTGCGCCAAAAGTCTGTTATACTCTCGGCAATATACGGGTAGTTAAAGTTTATCATAAACTCAAAGCCCAGCATTCTGCCTAAACCTATTGCCATATCGGAATATCCGCTGAAATCAAAATATATCTGGAATGTAAAAGCAATGGCGCCAAGCCATGCACCTAAAACGCCTGCTTCAAACGGGGCAGAGGATATACTGTCCCACAAAAGACCAAATTGATTTGCAAGCAACACTTTTTTTGCAAGACCCGAAACAAACGAGGTAACACCTTCTGAAAAATCCGACTTTCGATTTACAAGCTGTGAATCAACATCTCTGTATCGAACAATGGGACCTGCAATAAGCTGGGGAAAAAGCGAAATGTATGTTGAAAAATTTATAAAACTGTGCTCTGCACGGCAGGAGCCTCTGTAAACATCAATAACGTACGATACTGCCTGGAAGGTGTAAAACGAAATACCTATCGGCAAAGGTATATTAACATCGGGAAAATTAAACGGAAGAACACTGTTTAAGCTTGTAAAAATAAAAGAAGTATACTTAAATATAAAAAGAGAACCTATATTGAGTGCTATTGCAAATATAAGCAAAACTTTTTTACGGTTTGACTTTTCAATTACTCTTGCAAATAAAAAATTAACAACCATAGATGCAAGCATTATAACAACATACAAAGGCTCTCCGTAAGCATAAAAAACAAGATTTGCAAAAAGCAGAAAAATGTTACGGAATCTTTCTGGGATTATATAGTTTATAAGAAGAACCGCAGGTAAAAATATAAACAGAAACGGCAAACTTGAAAAGACCATAATATCTCCTTAAAATAAGCCGTCTTAGAAGACGGCTGCTTGTTATTTTACAAATTCTTGATATACCGAAAGCATATCATTTTGCAAGGGAGATAAGAAAATAGAAACGAAATTACCTGTTCTTATTACCTTGCATTCCTGCGCCAGAGCATAGTTTTCGGCGTCGTAGGATTTAGATTGAAGCAAAACCTCCGAAAGTCTTGCAGTAAGTGACTGTTCAATTTTGTCAGCACAAGAGCTGTCTTTGCCTTGTGTCATTACAATTTCGTGAGGGAAGGTTCCATCCATTGTAACAAAGCTTGCAGACTGTAAAAGAATATCCTCGCTTATGCCATATAAATCCAGAAGGTCAGCACTTTCGATTAAAATTGCATCCTGAATTGAAAGTGTGTTTGTAATTTCGTCCCTTACGGCAGTAAGGTCAACATTTATTTCTGGCTGATTTTCGGCGGTAGCGGGATTATTGCTTTCACACCCCGAAAAAGTAAAAGCTAAAAATATTGCTAAACTAATTATTAAAAACTTTTTCATAAAGTACCTCATTTCAATTTAATCCGGGTGGGATATGTGTTTTTAAGTAGTTTACCCATACATCGGCACCCTTATCGTTAAAATGTATGCCCATGCCTGTATTGTCACTGCAAAAATCAGGATTAAGATATCCATATTCGTCTTTTAAATAAGAAGCAACGTCAAGATAATACCATCCGTTATCGGAACACATTTTTGCAAGCTGCTCGTTATAGCTATTTATGGAATTGATGTTCAAATCCTCGTCTGCACGCGAACTTTTGTAAGTTATAGGTGTTACCGACTGAACAAATATAACACAATCAGGCGATTTTGTTAAAATATCTTCAATAAGCATTTTGGTCGATTGAAGAGAAGAATCAAAATCAATAGCAATACCGTTCATACCAAGCATAATGTAAACCTTTTGAGCATCTGTCATTAAAATTCCGTCGGCGGGTTTTAATTTTTTGCCTCGAAAAGAGGGGTGTATTGATTCATTGGTAACATCCTGCACAGCACTCATAGGACTTAAACTTTCGGCACATAAAAATTTTGCCTTTCCTAAAGCGGAGGTTTCTTTGTTATAAAACTGAAGCTTTACAGAAATAGAATCTCCGATAAAAACAGCATTGTCAAAAAAGGAATCCAAAACAGATGAACTTTGCGTTACAAATGGGTCAAAGCCCTTTTCGGGAACTGGAGCAAAGTCTTTGTAAAGATTGTCGTAAGCCCCCGAAGTAATATTTACTGATTCATCGGCATTTTCGGTTAAAGCCGACATAAGAGAATAAAGACATGCAGCAAGCTCTCTTTTTCTGACAGGGTTTTGCGGATAAAGATAACCGTTACCGTAGCCGTTTACAATTCCTGCCATTTTACAAGCCACAACATCAGAACGATTTTTGTCCGAAACAAGCAATGAATCTATAAATTGTGAAGGCTCATAAATTTTAGCAAGATTAAGCTTTGTGCTTCTTGCAAAGTTTATTAAAACAGAGCAAAACTCTTCTTTTGTCACATTCTGGGCAGGGGCAAACGAACTTATACTTGCAACATCCATAATACCGTTTTCGCAACACCATGCGGCAGGAATAAAAAACTCGGATTCTTGCTCCAAATCTGCAAAATGGCACTGTGTAATATCATTTTCAATGCCCCTGAAACCGGCAAGTGAATATAATGCAAAAGCAAGCTCTGCACGGGTTATATTTTTATCATGTTCAAATAAATTTTGAGAGGGGAGAAAACCGTTATATCCTAAAGCGGATGCGGCATCAAAAAACCAGTCTTTGTCATTGACATCAGAGTAAGGGTTAGTCCATCTTTCCTCCGACGAGATTGGATATATGGTAAATGAAATGAATAAAATTGTGAGCAAAAAAGAAGTTATGATTTTTTTCATTTGTGTTCTCCAAAACAAAGTATTATCAGCCTAACAATCTTATCACGCTTGAAAATAAAAGTCAATATGTAATTATTAATATATAATCAAAAAAATATATGTTGACAAATATGTAAGTCGAGTGTATAATGTATAAAGTTGTTATGCATAATATTTTAGCGAGTTATGCATGGGAGGGAGTGAAATAAAGTGGAAAAACAAGTTATTATGACACTCGAAGGAAAAAAGAAGCTGGAAGAAGAACTTGATTACTTAAAATCTACCGGCAGAATGGACGTGACAGAAAAAATAAAGCAGGCACGTGCCTTTGGCGACTTGTCGGAAAACAGTGAGTACGACGAAGCTAAAAACGAACAGGCACAAATGGAATCGCGCATAATTGCAATTGAACAAATGCTTAAATACGCAAAAGTAATTGACGAAAGTGCAATTGATACATCAATCGTAAGTATAGGTTCCAAAGTAAAAGTTTACGACTGCGAATTTGAAGAAGAAATAGATTATTGTATCGTAGGTTCAACCGAAGCCGACCCTGTGGAAAACAAAATATCAGACGAATCACCTGTAGGAAAAGCCCTTTTAGGCGCAAAAATAGGTGACACTGTAACGGCAAAAGTTCCCACCGGAGAAATTCAGTTCAAAGTACTTGAAATCACAAAATAAAAAAATCCCGAAGGGTTAAACCCTTCGGGATTTTTTATATTTAAAATCATTTCAAACCTGCAAGTGCCCATGCTTTTTGGATATCCGACATTCTTTCGTAATCAATTTCGTCTTTCCATTTTTCAAAATCAAAGTCGCCTTTTTTCTGGTAGTACTCAAATTCTATTTCCTTTTGCATAATAAAGGCACGCATTTCTTCGTCTGTGCCGAAAGAAATAAGTTTCATTTTATCTTCTAAATCTTGTTTTCTCTCTCTTTCGCTTTGTGATAAGGTTCCTTCTTCTATGTCAAGAATATCTGCAGAACTCTTGTCAACCTCGCCTAAAAATTCGCTTCTTTTGTAAGCGGAGTCTATAAGATCAGATTTTTGCTTTCTGCCTTCTTCCTCGGCATTTTGAATAAACTCAATATTCTTTGTTCTTCGTGAGTTCTCTTCATTTGCAAGTTGTTGCATATTGTCTATGTAAGAAGCCAAATTTTCTTGTTCCTGTTTATACTTTTCAAAAGCCTTTTCTTCATATTCGGGAATAAGTTCCTGCGCTGCAGCTTGAGTGTATAATGCGTTTAAAGAACTGTTTAAAACACCCTGACTGTTAAGTTTCTGCTGTGCCTTTTGCATGGCAAGCTCTTGCGCTGCGGCAAGATTTTTATCGCTTGCAGGGTCATAGGAAAAACTATTTTTCTTATACTTTTCCAGAGCTTGGTGTGCGGCATCTTCATATTTACTTTTGCCTGCCGAGTGTAGCTTGTCAATATAATTATTGTGAGCATATAAAGTACCGCCAAGATTTATAAAATTTCCGTCTTCAGGATTATAGTTTTTGCCGTTTATGTTAAGATAACGACTTTGACCTGTGTCTATCCATCCAACACTGTCGCCTTTGTTTGAAAGCTCTGTTCTGACATTTCCCATTCCTTTGCCTGCACCTACACCTGCGCTTACTAAAAGGTTATTTAAATCATCACGGCTCTTTGCATAATACGAACCGTTTTTAAGTTTAAGACCGTTGTTTCCTATGTTTCTTGTAATACCGCTCGCATCTGTTATTAAAATGCCACCGCTTTTCTCGTCATAGCCAACATCGTATCCGTAATTTTTAAAATAATCTCTTGCCTTAATTGCCATAAAAACACTCCTTTCTTAAACAACTTTTAATATTATTCCATTGGAGTAATGAACTGTTTTTCCGTCTGCACTTTTAAAAGTGCCACTGCCCGAAGGCGAGGCGTAAAAAACAAATTCATTGTTACGAAAGCCTACCTCAAAATTATTTCCGCATTTTATATTTTTGCCCGAGATACAAAAACTTCCGTCTGCACTTTTTATAGGGGTAATGTCAGTGTTTATAGAAATTATGTTGCTGCTGTCAAGCTTTTGAAGTAAAAAGTTAAGATCTTTTTGCAAACGTATAACGGCATCTTCAAGTTTTTTTAAGTTTCCGTCAAAACCGGCAGAGTCAATTTTTAATTCAGTTTTCATTACCATGACCCCTTTCTTTTTCTTATAAGCCTTTCAAGGGCGTGTATTTTACATTTTCCTTTACCGCTTATTTTGAACTGAAGCCAGTCAGCACAATAGGAAATTGAAAAAGGAATATCAATTCTGTAAACAGTTATCTTTTCTTTGTCTGAAGAACTACCCTTTTCAGAAAATACCGAGAGCGAAGCCTGACTTTCCTGTCCAGTGTTGTTAAATACTGTAACAGAAAGGTCAGAACTTTGGGGCTTTTCTACTGTAAGATAAAGTCTTTGCGTATCGTGAGAAACAGACGGAATATTAGAAGAAAAACATTTCGACAACCAGAACCATTCAATCTCCTCCTGAACATCAGATGCCATTTTGTATATATTTTTACCTGCAAGAGAGTACAGTTCTTCTTTAAATGTACAAAAAGCAGTTATGGGAAGACTGTCCTCGCAGTACCATTGATTAGTATCAAAGTTATATACTAAAAGAACGTGTCCGTCTTTTTGAGGAAGGCTTAAATAATACTTGTGCCCCAAAACTCCGGCACAAGCTTTTTGAGCAGAACTTATGTTGTCAAGATATTTTTGAATAGGTTTGCCTATATTTTTTGGATTTGCACCGCCGCCGTAAATATATACAGCATTGTCACCAAGCCATATAAGGTGCGAAGCAACTTCTTTTATACTGCGGTATGCAAAGCATCCTATGCTGTCGCCGATTTTAGATGTCTGATAGCCAATAAGTGGGTCTGTGCCAAAAATCTCATACATGTGATGAGGTTTAAAAAAGATAATTCTGTCAGCAAATGAGGCAATCCCGCTGCAACCTTCGCTGTCAGACGTTTCAAACTCAAACGAAGCACCGTCAGTAAGGCTTTGCCAAAGCTCTGCATTTCTAAGTCCGCCTGCATAAAGATAGTTCTTACCGCTTCTTGCGGCATAAAGCCTGTTTGCGTGCGAAACAATATACGAACACCAGGGTATCTGCCTGTCCGAGTCAAGATTTACCGTTACAATACTTGTTTTTTTGTTTACATCAAAATAGTATGCCTTATGCATAGCATCGCCGCAAGTTATAGTTCTATCAACAAAAAATGTCATGTCAGGCATTCCTTCATCTGAAAAGAAGTGTGTACCCGTACTTATTTTAGTCCAGCCTGTGTCGGGGTCATAGTAATACCAGTAATGATTTGAAATAACAGACAAAAACTCATCGTAGTTTTCCGAATTTTCTTTTTTTAAAAGAACAGTTCCCAAAGCTATGGGATCAGAAGAAGGTGAAATGCTTTCGGTTTCAAAAGCAAGTTCCCTTGCTTTTCGCACAGATAGGTAAGGACCCTGTGCATCAATGTTTTTCATATCCGCAGCCTGAGAGTTGCCTATTGAAAAAGCGGCAATCTCTGTATTAAGCCCTTCAAAATCTGTTATAACTTCTTTCTGCTTGCCCGAAAGAGTGTTCCAATATGGTTTGGTCAAAATAATTCCTCCTTAAATTCTCTTTTTAATAGTCAGGTCGGGCTTTTTTAAATCTTCAAGTTCCGTTTTGGTATATCTGCCCGTTAAAGTAACAGGAATTTTTGTCAAAGGCGGACGTGACATGATTCCATATCTTATCGCTTCCGGAGCGTGTGTAATTTCATGAGGAAAATCAGAGACATCTTCGGGATTGTGTAAATCATGGGTAAGAGCAGGTAATGTCCGGATTAAATTTATACAATTATTTGCAATAACAATATGAGGTCCGTCAACATCCCCTCTTAAATATTCTCGCAAAACACGCCATCCCTCAATTCTTCGGTTGTCGGCACGTACAAGACCGCAAAGCCCTGCCTCTGCCATAATTTCAATACCCGATTTGCCGGTGTCCTGGCGTCTGTTCCAAAGGTCGGGAGAAGCAGCGGTATAAGAAATTTTTTCGTTTTCTGGAGAAAGCCGAAGGATTTCTTTTGCTGCTTCCGAAATAGTAAGTCCGCTTTTATAAAATTCACGATAAACAATACACTTGCCCGAAGGCATGACCGCCCACCAGTAGCAGGCGGTCATATCAAAACCATAGTCAAGACTTCTGAATTTTTTGTATTCCGAGGGTAAATCGCCAATATCAAGGCAGTGCACATCACGTTTAAATTCAGGGAAATACTGACCTTCAAATATATCCCAGTCCCCATAAAGCAGGGCACGCTTTTCGTTGTCGGGCAAAGACTCAAGGCGTTTTATATAGTCAGGGTCATGTTGCATTAAAAAAGAATTTTCAGTTACCTTTGCAGGTATAAAAATTCTTGTTCTGCCAATAGAATCGGTAAAAACTTCTTCCGGAGGCATAGCGTTTATAAAACGTTCTTTTACCCAGGCATGACCCGACGAACCCGGATTTGAACTTGACTTTAGTTGTTTTGGAAAATCATTAACACCCCTTATTCTCGAAAGCATATAAGTGTACTGATATTCCGAAAAATGAGTCAGCTCGTCAAAACGGATAACGTCATACTCGGCTGACTGATACATTGTAACATCTGAATTGCACATAAGAAAACCGAATTCAATTATCGACCCGTTTACAAATTCCATACGGTGTTTTGCCGATTTGTAGCAATACAGCGAGGACGGGATAACTTCAAGTGCCGTCATAATAATACTTCTTTCAAGTTCGGGGAAGCTGGTTCTTAAAATAAGCTGCTTAATTTTCGGGTACTTTACCGCATATAAAAATGCATCAATTACTTGCCCGTATGATTTTCCGCCACCAGCGGCGCCGCCGTATAAAACCTCATCACATTCCGAATCGATAAACTGTTTTTGTTTAGCAGTAATCTTAATGTCAAAATTCATAAAAATTAAGCGGCAGAATCCAAGCCTTCAGAACCTACAAGACCTCTCCAGTCAACATAACCTGTATCAAAACGGCAGTATCCGTAAAAACGGTAGTCCATTTTATTTGCAATTTTTTCGCAGTCAAAAATGGGCTTTTCACGCCATAAGAACATAAGGTTATCAATGCTTGAATCCTGAACATACCAGGGCTTTGCCTCTGTGGAGTTTGCAAGATAATCCCATACAACAATTTCCATATTCGGAAGAGTGTTTTTATCGTTTAAGTTTGTGCCTGCCTGCTGTGTTGAGTTTAAAAGTGCACGGGCAGTAAATTCCCAGTCAGGATGAACAACCAGCTTGTTTGCAGTTGCTGCAATAAATACACCTGCATCATCGGTCTGTGCACGGAGCTTTGATAAAGCAGTTTTAAGATTTTCGTCAGTAAGAGTTCCTGATACTAAATTATCGCCGACACCCTCGCTGTTAATAAGGGGATGAGCGCTTGAGAAAAGGGGAACAGAGTCATAACCTGCTTCAGAAAAACCGTCACAAATAACCTTTGCGGCCTGTGTTTCTTCGGTAGCGGCAAGACCTCTGCCAAGGTTTTTAGCAGAACCACCTTTACCAACACCGCGGAATACGTTGTACTGGTCATCCTGCAAAAGTTCCCAGGTAACTTCATAAGCCTTGTCGTAACGTTGCGCTGTGAAGGTAGCAGTACTTCCTGTGCTTATGTCATCCATATTAAAATCATTGCCTTCGCTGTTTGAATCCCATAAACCAAAGGCACCAACGTGAGGGAAGGATTCTTCCTTCTTTGTCATCTTGTCAACCTTAAAGGTTTTTTCATACTGCTTGTCTTTTGCTTCGTATGAATCAAAAAACATTTTTTTGTGGATAGGGGTAAGCAACTCCCCAAAATTTGAACGTGTAAGTTTTGCTGTTGACATATTTGTCCTCCTTATTTATTCTTATATTTCAAATATTCAGAAACCGAAATTCCTGCAAGCTTTGCCGCCAGTTTTTCGGAATTTGTCATATCATCATTAGCAGGATGATATGCACTACCTGAGGAAAGAGCAGGTATTTTTCTTGATTTTCTGTGAAAATCGTCTTTTATTTTCTGCACTTCGTCTAAAAGCCTTTTAGCTCTTGCTTCCCCGAAAAGAGCATTATAAGCTTCTTTAGCAGTAATTCCTTTTTCCAAAGCAAAGTCAGAAATTTCAGCCGAAACATCATCAATATCCGAGTAAAGAGCTTCTTTTTTCAAACTTTCTATTTCGCTTTTAAAATCAGGGATATTTTCAACAGTTTCGGCAGTTTCCAAAACGTCTTGCTGTGAATTTATAAACTCTGTATTTTTGTCCATAATTCAACATCCTTTCAAAAAACTTTTAATGAATAGTTATCTGTATAATTTTTTATCAGCGTATTCTTTTAAAGTTACTTCCATTTTCCCTCGATATCCGCAATGTGGACAGCAACCAATTTTATTTTCCTGCCATCCTATGTCTCTTAAAGCAACTCTTTCGCATCTTGGACAAATGGGATTGTTTGCAGTTTCTTCGCAGGAAAGGTTTTTCACATATTCATGTTGTTTTATTCTTTGTGCTACCGATATAGGAAGATAAATCTGTGCCATTAAAAATCCCCCTCGGGTTGTGAGTGCATAACATTATCTTCAAGCGGTAATCCCATATTTTCACGAAGCCAGTTTCTCATTTCAAAAACAGACATAATTCCGGATTTTGTAAGCTCGCTTAAAAGACTATAAACATAAGCTTTGTTCTGGGGCATACCTGCACCAACTGTTACATGAATATCAAATTCAGCATGTTTAGTTTCTCCGGTCGGTTGTAAAACATTTTTAAGGTCAGAACCTTTAAAGAAAATAAATTCATTAGCGGAATCAGTAACCTTTATAGCAATTTCTTCTGTCCAGAATTCTCTTACAAGCTCAAGACAATATGAAAAAACATCAGAAAGAGTTTCCTGCAACATACATTGTTTATGCTGAATGGAGGTATTACCCGCCTGTTGCAGAGCAAGAACCTCTGTAGCAGTTGTAACACCCTGTTGTTTAGAACCCATCATCTGGTCAGAAAATCTTGTAACCTTTTGACCTTCATACTGAAAAGCAGTTGCTCTTCTGTCCATTATGTAAGCAGGCATTGAAGGGGGAGTAAGAGTTCTTACCGAGTTTATACTGTTGGTAGGAATATTAAGACCAGCTTCATTTGTGAGGATATCAAGGTCTATACCAGAGCTTGTCTCAATAAGTCTTTGCGGATTACCTGTAAGTCTTGCACTTCTTCTTATCTGGTCATCAAGGTCGTTTATAACATCCTGAACAGGGATTAAAAGCTCAACGTCGCCCTTGCCCCATATAGAGTGTTCTCTGTAATAAAGTGGTGTAAAAAAATAAGGATAGTTGCCATTTTCATAGAAAGGGATACCTTCATCACTGCTGTCATATAAAATCTGACCACATCCGCTCATTTCAACAAGTCTGAGTTTCCCTTTTTCCTTTGTCCATACAAGCATATGCAAATAAGCGTCTTCGCTTTTGTCCTCTAAAAGAGCACCCGCCTCAATCTTATCGGCGATATCGCTACCGTAATGCTCTTTTGCCCAAAAAACAGATTTTCTCATGGTTTCAATAATGAACTGTGCTTCCTGCAATTTGTAAACATCAGTTATTGCGGGATCCACAAAAATGTTTTCGGGACTGCAAACATCAATCTGCGGCAGACCATATCCCGACAAAGCATCAGGGTTAAAAGTAACTCTTAAAATACCAGTTCCATACTTTTCACGTCTTCTTTCGTGAATATCAAGTTTTCTGAAAAGTCTGTTTTTATCCTTTATAAATTCTAAAACCTTTGTTACCGTATCGGCGAAGGGAATATCGGCAGGAGATACAGGAACAGTGGATATAGCAATATTCTGTTCCATCATCATAGCAACCTGACCTTCAACATTTGAATGAATAATATTTGTATTAGAGCCTATATCATTTTCATCTTCTGGCTTGTTCACGTCACCTTCCCAGTACTTGTCGGCACGGCGGATAATTTCCGGAATTTTTTGCGAGTCTTTGTCCTGCATTGCACTGCGGTAATATTCTAAAAATTTATCTGAAAGCTTTTTTTGTGACTCTGTCATATTTCCTCCTTAACTTATAAATCTTACAACAGGATATTTTCCACGTTTTCTGTACTTTCTCTGTAAAGCCTGATTTTTAAGAAAATTAAATTCAAGAAGATAGTTGTTTGCAAGTTCTGTATCTTCTCTTCCGGAGGCTATCATAAAAAATATTCCTGCTGAAAGAAGTTCTATTGAAGAAGATTGAACAGGAATAGCCTGTTCGTTGAATAATTTTTCGGCATCTTCATCAGTAAGACTTTTGTCTGAATTTTTTATTTCGGCAAGACTTAAAAGCCTTTCTGCGTTTCCGTGATATATTTCTATAAGCTTTCCCGAAATTTTCGGAGGAGGGCTTACAGCAATATATCCTTCAAGAGGAATATAGTATGTACCATTTCTCTTTTTTTCTTCAACCAGAACAGGTTTGTACTGAATACCATCCACCACAACCTCGCGAATACTGCTTTGCACTATATTGGAAGTTAAAGGATAAATTTCCACTCCGGCAACAGATTTTATAGTTGTAATTTCGTCACAAAGAGCACAATCTGCAACCGAAGGCAGAATTCTATTTATAAATTCTGCAACCTCGTTGTCAGAAAAAGGGTGTGGCATACGAATTTTAATATCGTTTAAAAAATCTTTAAGATACATAGCATCATCCTTCCATCAATCTATACAAAATTTCTGCAAGTTCTTCTCTTGTGCAAAAGCTTTTATATCTTTTTCCGTTTTTGTCACCAATAATAGCCTCTTTGCCCTCAATCCATTTTCTCGCATTTTCCGACCAGCTTGAAGGGACCAAAAGAGCCTGCTCATTAAAATAATTATCAAGCATACGATTAAAATCTTCCTGTGTCATAAAACCCTCCACACTTTTTTTGAATTTCAGCCATTCTTCATTTTGCTCAACAAACGGGGCGGGGCAATTTTTGCCTGTTACATCGTAATGACGTATGATGTTTTCCAAAGGGATGCCATATTTTTTGCATATGAAGTCTGTTAAAACCACGGCATTTTCTATTGTCTTTTTTTCAAAATAAAATTTACCGCCCGTCTTTTTAGAACAAAGCTCTATACCTATTGAGTTTGAATTCCTGCAAAAAGGGTGACGGTAGCTTTTGCTTCCGCAATGCCATGCAGTATCGCAATCCTCAACACTTTGATAAACCTCATTTTCATCAACAAAATAATGTGCCGAGGAAGCAACTGCATTATTTTTAAAATAAGTTGCATTACCCTTTGCCGTGTCACCATTATTTGCAGTATAGTGAATTACAATATACTTAATATCTGAGTTTCTTCCTTTGGAATAATTTTTACTGTTTGAAAGCATTTTGAGAATTTGCATTTTTACCATTTTTCTCCTTTTCGTTTATTATTTTTTTGCAAAGCATCATAATAAGCTCGCCGCCGAAAAAGCCCATAGCCGGAATATAGATTTTTTCAGGAGAAATAGAAAGAGCCTCGCAAACGCACAGACTCTTAAAAGTAATTATTACAGTAAAAATAAGACACAAAAGAACAGTTACTTTCATAAACTTGCCCTTCATAGCAAAAACACCTTCAAAAAATATCCTACCACGGCACCGGCTGCCGCACTGATTGATGCACTTACAGCAGAATTCCATCTTTTTCTTGGCAGACTTTCCATCGCCTCCACCCGTTTTGAAACGCGGCAAACCTCTTCCCGCATTTCCTTTACCTCGAAGGCAAGACTGTAAACACTTTCTGTCAGTTTTTCAATAGAGTCAAGTCTTCTGTGAGCTGATTTTGTTGATTGCTCAACGCCTGTAAGTCTTTCCCAAAGTTCCTTTTCGTCTTCCATTATAAGTCATCACCTCCGATTTGCTCAAAAATACTCTTTGCAAGGCTTTTACATTCTTCGCAAAAAGCATTATATTCCTCAAATTCTTCTGGATGGGTATATCGTTTTCTTAAAACAGAAAATTCTTTTGATTGACTAAACCTTTCTCTTATAAGAGCATTTACGGTTTCGTCATATCCGATACTTTCAAAATATGAATATTTGTTGGAATCTAATTCCTTTATTTCTTCTTCAGTCATTGGTCTTACTGTGCCGTTATCGTCAATATATTTAATCATTTTCTCACCCCAAAAATATAAATTGTAGCACCCGCCGCAAGATTTCCGTCAAGTTTAAATTTTCCAATTGGATTATCAGCAGGATATTGTAATAAGTTCTTTGGACTCGTATAAAGCCCACTTTCTTCTGTAAAAGAGAAAACAGAAGAAAGTGGTGGTGTAAAATTTAAAAAATAAAAACCTTTGTATTCATAAAAGTTATAGCATATTGATTTGAAAGAAGAATATTCCGAAATATTTTTTGAAACATTTCCGATAGGGTTGCCTTTGGTGTCGTAAAAGTATAAGGCAAGTCTGCATTGAGAGGTAATATTGCCTTTAACAAGGATATACAGCTCTTTAAAATTGTATGGCTCTCCGTTTTCGCAAATACTTCTCGTAAGCGAGGAGATACCAGTGTCAGAAAATGTATAGCAGTCATCTATTGAAACAATCTCAAGTTCTACATATATTCCTTCTGTGGGAGTTCCATATATATAAATAGCAACATCATCCAAGCTTACAGAGCTTCCGTTATAGACCCAGCCTGAATTTTCATAAAAAAGCCGGTAGATGCCGGGCTTGCCAAAATAAGCAATAGTCTGAGAAGGGTTTGTGGTATTAAAGGCACAATTAGGGCTATTTGAATAAAGCATACCTCCTGACAATAAGGACATTGATTCTCCAACACAATAGTCAAAGCCCATTCCTAAACCATCATATTCCTGTAAAGAAAGCATAACAGAATGGGTGCTGTAAACCTTCTTATAGTAATATTTTTCCCCGCTTTGAAAAACCTCGCCCGAAGGGACTTTAGTGTAGCCAACATGAATATAATCTACAAGTTCATAATTGTTTTCTGCTATCTTGTCCTGCTTTCCATTAAGCAAAGTCTGAACGTTACCCTCTATGCCTTCAAGAGAGTTTATATCTGTGCTGGATACATTTACATCTTGCAAAACAGTTTTTTCCCACAAGTATTTAACAGTACTTCCTGTTTTATCCTTGCCTTTATACAAATATTCAGTGCCGTCGGACGTATAATAACGGAATACATTTGGTAAATCAAGTCCAGGTGCAGTAGATTCAGTAGGCGCCGCCTTTTTTGTTGACACAAAAATGGGAGCATACTCATTATCATGATTATGGTTAGCATCTGCTTTAGAATCAAACTGTGCCTGAACAGAAGACTTTGTTCCCTTAAGAAAATTCAGTTCCCCCGTTGAAATCTTTGCGCCGTCTAAAATGTTTAACTCGCCAGCGTCGGCAGTAACATTCTCAAATTTTGAAAGGCCTAACTGCTCTGCTGTTACGCAGTGGGGATTGTCCTCTCGCTCGGTGTGCGCACTGACAGAAGGGATAACATTAACAAAGTCCTTGATAACCTTACCCATTTCTTCTGAAACTTTAGCCATAAAATCATCTCCTTAAATAACTTCAATTTTTATATTTATGTCCTCGCTGTTTAAATTTTCGCCTTTTTCCGACAAGTCGTTAATAATTTTTGAAATTTCAGAAAGCTTTATTATTTCAAGCTCGTGTATTTTGTCAATGGCACTTTTTTTTTGAGCTGCAGGGATATCCTCGTTTGCAATAATTCTTATTGCTTTTTGTAAAAGCAAATCATTTTCCTTTGCAAAATTTATCCTTCCAGCAATTAAAGAAAAGGCATTATCCCTGATAACCTGTGGGTCATAAGGGCCAATGCCTGTATCCTCTTTGAGCCAACGAGAAAGCGTAGAGCGATGAATGTCTAATTTATTGCAAATCTCTTTTATTGGTTTGCCTTCAGCATAAAGAAGTCTTGCTCTCCTTTTTGCTTCAGTTGAATAATATTTCATCCTTCCTCCTTTTTTATCACTGCAGCCCGCCCGCCTCTGCAAAAAACTATGTGATATTCTCCCCTTAATGCTTTGTGCATATCTTTACAGCTTGCATTATAAGACAAGGGGTGTGTAACATTCAATAACATCTTTACAAGAATTTAAAAATGTGATAAAATAAATAATTAAGGAGAGATTTTATGGGAATATTTTCAAGACTGGAACTTTTAATTGGAAAAGAAGCTGTTTTAACCTTAAAAAACAAAAGAGTAGTATTGTTTGGCGTAGGCGGTGTAGGGGGCTATGTGTTTGAAGGCCTTGTGCGCAGCGGAGTAGGACATATCACAATAGTTGACAACGATAAGTTTTCAAAAAGCAATATTAACCGACAAATAGGAGCATTGAACTCAAGCCTTGACAGACTTAAAGTGGATGTATTGGAAGAACGTGCCAAAGACATAAATCCTTTGATAACAATAGAAAAGATAACAGAGTTTTATCCTTCCAAAACAGAAATTGATTTTTCCTTGTTTGATTACGTTATAGATGCTGTTGATACTGTTTCCTCAAAGCTTATAATAATAGAAAAAGCAATTCAGGCAAATGTAAAAATTATAAGTTCTATGGGCACAGGGAATAAAACAGACCCGTCAAAGGTAAAACTTACTGATATATATAAAACTTCAACTGATCCTCTTGCAAGAGTAATGAGATATGAACTTAAAAAAAGAGGTATAAAAAAATTAAAGGTAGTATATTCTGACGAAGTTCCTGTAAAAACAGAAAACAAAGAGATTGCGAGTAATATTTTTGTGCCTGCAACAGCAGGACTTTTGATTGCTTCAGAAGCAGTAAAAGACTTGACAAAAGCTAATAAATAATGTAAAATTAAGATACATTGTTGTTTTTTAGTAAAAGGAAAAGATTATGAAAAAATTTTTAACATTATTTTTAACCATTGTAATACTGTCGCTTTGCACATTGCCTGCTTTAGCAGATAACGATGTAAATGCAGTAGGAGCAATAAATGCAACAACTTTAAATGTAAGAAATGCCCCTGATATGAATGCAGAAATTATAGGTACGCTTTCATATAACAGTAAAATCAATATAATCACAAAAACGGGGGATTGGTATAAAATAAATTATAACGGCGTAGTAGGGTATATTTATTGTCTGTATGCAGCTGTAAGCCGTTTTGGCAATCCCGTTGTTTATGATGCAAGCGTTGACCGTTCTTTCCAAACGGCAGAAGGAGCCGCAAAAGGCGAACAGGTTTTGGCTTTAGCAAAAACCTTCCTTGGCGTACCTTATGTATGGGGAGGAACGTCCCCTTCTGGGTTTGATTGCAGCGGACTTGTATACTATGTGTATAAACAGTTTGGCGTTACCTTAAACCGTGTTGCAGCTGATATGACCGCAGCGGGAATTCCTGTTACATATTCTGAACTCAAACCTGGCGACATAGTTTTCTTCCACAATACAAGTAGGTATACACGTATAAATCACGTTGGAATATATGCAGGAAACGGCACATTTATACACGCACCGCAAACGGGCGACGTAGTTAAATTCTCGCCTTTAAATACTGGCTATTATAGCACAACATTCGTAACAGCAAGAAGAATTTTTGAATAATTTAATAAAAAAAGCTTGAATTTATATCAAATTAGTTGTAAAATGTAAAAAGTTTAATTTATACTGAGGAGAAGAATGATATGGCAGAAATTAAAAAAATCGGAATTATGACAGGCGGCGGCGATTGCAGCGGATTAAATGCAGTTATCCGTGCCGTAGTAAGCACAGCAATCAACAAATACGGAATTGAGTGCGTAGGTATTCAAAACTGTTACCGTGGGTTATATCTCGGCGAAAGTCAGATGATACCGTTAACACTTGGTAGCGTAGAAGAAATTATCGGCGATGGCGGAACAATACTTTATAACTCCAACAAAGATAATTTGTTCAAGTATCCCAAGAGAGACAAAAACGGTATAGTAAAAGGTCCTGACGGAAAACCCGTTTACGAAGACATGTCTGATGTAGCAGTTGAAAACATTAAAAAAGCAGGTATCGATGCACTTGTAATAATCGGTGGCGACGGTACATTAACTTCGGGACGTGACTATTCACGTAAAGGCGTAAGAGTTATGGGCGTTCCCAAAACAATAGATAACGACTTAAATTCAACCGACCAGACCTTTGGTTTTGACACAGCAATTATGAGAAATGTTGAAGCAATTGACTGCCTTAAAACAACAGGCCGCAGCCATCATAGAGTAATGGTGTTTGAAGCAATGGGTCGTGAATCGGGACACCTTGCCTTACACACAGGTATTGCATCTGGTGCTGACGCTATAATCATTCCTGAAATTCCTTACGATATAGTAAAAATTAAAGATAGAGTTAAGAAAGCTCTTCAAAGCGATAAACATTACGCAATGGTAGTAGTAGCTGAAGGCGCACCCTCCCCAAGCGGAGAAGCTGTAACAGCTATCACACAGGACTTTTCGCCCGATGGTGTAAAGCTTGGCGGTATAGGCAGAGTTATTGCAAACACTCTTGAGGAACTCTTAAATTCAGAACGTGACGAAAACGGTTATGCTATAAACGATACAATTATCGACGTTGAATGCCGTAGCGTAGCACTTTCACATGTACAACGCGGTGGTGACACATCAGCAGCAGACCGTATCCTCTGCACACGTTACGGAAGTAAAGCAGTAGACCTTCTTATGGAAGGCTACAATAAGCACATGGTAGCTTTGCGTGACGGCGAAATGGTTCCCGTTCCTCTTGAAGTTGTAATTCCTACAAGCGATATGCATTCAAACTTCAAACCCGTAGACGTTAACGGAGAACTTGTTCAACTTGCAAAAACAATAGGAATTTGCATGGGCGACTAATTAAATAAATTAAAAGGCGGTGTAAAAATTTACACCGCCTTTTTTACATCCCCTTTGTTTTTTACTCTTTTATAAACCCATAATAAAAATATATCCTAAAAGAAGGAGAAGAACAGTATCGGTATCTTCTTCTTGCATAAGCATAAAAATAACTGCAATTAAAATTAAATCGTCTTTAGAAAATTTGCTGAATATATTTCCTAAAAAAGATTTATTTGCTTTTTCTTTGGGAGGGGGCAAGCTTGCCTGAGAATTCTTCTCAATAACAGGCTCTGCCTGTCTTTCATTGCTTTGAGTCTGGCTATTTGTGTTATTTCCTTGTTGATTTCCGTAATATCTCATGTACAAAAGCTACCCCTCCTAAAAAATATTCAAATCACCTAAAACTGATGACATTTTCGATAGCTTTAAAATTTTTACAGCACCGTCAACTTTGTCAGCGCGTTTTTTTGAAAGGTAGGGTTTTAATGCTGTTAAAAGATTAACCCGATTATCTTCTTCGGAAGAAATCTGTCTGTACATGTTTCCTATCTTAAAAAGCATTTCAGGGTTATCAAGAATTCCTGAAAGTGGATTTTCTCCACCATCTTTTTTTTTATCTTTTACGGCATCCTCGTTTTTGGTGCCGCTTCCCTGTAAAGATGAAAGCATTGACTCAATAGTATTCATTGCTTCTTGGTTATTCAAAATGTTCTTAAGAATATCTTCCGGAAAGTCTGGCACCGAAATCACCTCATTTATTTTTGAAAATATCTAACAGTTTATTTACCATGTCAGGATTGTTTTTTACATATTCAGAAACACCTTTCGCGTTTTGAATATTGGATATATCGGGAGAGTCTTTCATCTGTGATATAATCTTTTGCCCTGCTTCGGTAGAACTGAAAGCCTGGAATTTTTTAATAGCCTCTTCAAGCTGTTTAGGGTCCGCTCCCTTAAGCAAATCTTCGAAATTGTTTAACAAAATCAATTCCCCCTTTAAAATAAGCAATCTCTATACTATAATATGCACTGATAAATAAAAATGTAACTATTGACAAAAGAAAAAAAATATCATAATATTATGCAAGAGGTGATATTATGCGCATAGTGGTTTTCAGCGATACGCACGGCAGTATAAATAAATGCATCAGCGCAGTTAACACACTCGGACAGGTTGATATGATAATACATCTTGGCGATGTGTTAAAAGATGCAAAGAATCTAGAAGTATCTTTTCCTGAAATACCGTTTGAATATGTATCGGGTAATAACGATATATATTCATTTCAAACCGAAAAAATGATAGAAGTAAGCGGTAAAAAGATATTTATGACTCACGGTCATATATACGGAGTCAAAAATTCTTTAAAAAACCTTGCCGAAAAAGCGAAACAAGAACAAGCTGATATATGTCTTTTCGGACATACCCATAAAAGTTTTGATGGATGCGAATATGGAGTACGGTTTTTAAATCCAGGATCGGCAAAAGGTTACGTTGGAGTCACTTGCGGGATAATAGAAATAGAAAATGAAAAAATAAGAACCATGATTTGGGAAATTTAGGAGGATTTTATGTTACTTGCAATAGATGTAGGCAATACCAATATAGTTTTAGGTGTGTACGAAGGTGCAAAACCATGTGCACATTTTCGTCTTGCAACTTCTCACGAGCGTTCGCGCGATGAATACGGAGTAATGTTTATAAGCTTTTTGCAGTATAAGGGAATAGCGCTTGATAAAATAGAAGCAGTACTTATTTCCTCGGTTGTTCCTCAAGTTATGTACTCTCTTGAACGCGCAATAGAAAAATATATAGGAAAGAAGCCTTATGTTGTAGACAATACTACCGATTTCGGACTAAAAAATCTTTACGATAATCCAAAAGAAGTAGGGGCGGACAGGCTTGTAAATGCTTATGCGGCATACAACCTCTACGGTGGGCCACTAATAGTAGTAGACTTCGGAACCGCAACAACATTTTGCGCGGTGTCCGAAAAAGGGGAATATCTTGGCGGTGTAATTTGCCCAGGCATAAAAATTGCAAACGAAGCATTGTTCCAGCGTACAGCAAAATTGCCCAGAGTTGAAATAACAAAACCTGCCTCTGTTATAGGGAAAAATACAGTTGAAAGCATACAGTCAGGAATTTTATACGGTTATGTAGGGCAAGTAAATAATATAGTAGAAAAGATGCGCGAAGAAATGAATGAACCTGATGCAAAGGTTATAGCAACAGGCGGACTTGCAAATCTTATTTCAGAAGAAACCGACATTTTTTATTGCATAAACGGATCCCTTACTCTTGACGGACTTATGTTTTATTATGAAGCGCAGAGAAATAAAATAAATTTCTGAAAATTCTTGACAATATATTTCAGAAATGTTATAATGTCTTATAAGGTACGTTTATGGTAGACAGGAGACGTATAACATGTTTTGGAAACGCTTTTTTAGAGTCATATGTGCAGTATTAGCAGTGATATTGGTTACAGGTGCTGCAGTGTATGTATGGCAAAAAGATAATATTGATGCCGTAATAAATTCCTTTTTATATAGTGAAGAGGAATTGGTTGCAAAACAAAATGAATCAAAAGAGCAAGTAAAGCAGTTGGTTAAGGATTATGATATATCCGTTCAGCGAGACTTCACTCCTGAAGAGGAGGAGATGCTTGAAAAAGGAGAACTTACGCCGGAGGAAGCGGTAGAGCTTCTTTTTCAAAAAAAAGAAGAGCAAAGTCCTCCTAATACGTTAAATCCTAATCTGTCAGGTAATAAAAATCAAACTTCCGGCAAAAAGGCTAAAACAGAAAAAGATGTAATAGATAAGTATATGATTCAGTTTTACGCTTGTAAAGCCGACTTTCTTTCACGTCTTGGGGGGCTTGAAGCAACAGTACTGGCACATTTTAGAAGCCTGCCTGAAAGAACCGTAAAAACGAAGCAGGAAACGATTTCGAAATTCATTTCCAGCTTTGCAGCATTAGAAAGTGAATGCGACGGAAAGATGAACGGAATTTTAGCATCATTTGAAAAGGAACTTAAAGAAGTTGGCGGAGATACTTCACTTGTTTCAAAAATCAAAAAAGCTTATGTTGCAGAAAAAAATGCAAAAAAAGCTACAATTATAAGCGAGTATGCATAATAAAGGTTAATAAATGCTAGTGGCATTTTATTATAAAAAATTTTCTGAATTAGGAGATGGTCGATAATGAAAAAATTAGTATCATTATTAGTATTGGTAGTATTTTTGGTAAGCTGTATGTCGAGCATTGCTTTAGCAGAATCAGTAAATGCAAGTTACGACAATGCAAAAAAAGCAGTATCTGCAATTGTTTCTTCGCTTGAAGCAGTTACAGACCCTGTTTTACGTGCACAGGCATATTCACATTACCTTACATACTATATTGCAAGCGATGCACATATGGACGAACTTATTGCTCTTGTAAAGGCAGATGATATGTCATCGATAGATGTTATAGCAACATTAAATGCTGCAGGAATTGCAAAAAAAGATATGATTTTTCTTTTCCAGCTTGTAAAGAGTGTTCCCGAAGCTAGCAGAGCAGAAGCAGTAGAAGCTCATATTTCAAGAACACCTCAGACTCTTACCGCTGAAGAAATTGCATCTTTCGAAAGAGTTTTTGATGAACTGGTATCAGCAGAATTCCAGGCGACAATTGAAGAAGATTACGGTCTTACAGCAGTAGATTTCTATCCCTTCTTCAAAACATTTGATGGCCTTTTCATAATTAAAACAGAAGAGGGTCGTCTCGTTGTAGATACAATAAGCCCTGCTTTTGCAGAAGCGTTAGGCTCAATCATCGAAGAAGAAGATATTGACGAAATCAACGGCATAGCAATCACACAACCCGAAGACCTTTTACAGGCTATCGTAAGTGAAATTGAAGAAAATGCAACAGAAGAACTTGTTGCAGACTTCAAGACAGTATTAGAATCAGTTAATGCATATGCAGACATTACCTTTAATGATGCTATTTATGTATATGATGGCACAGAAAAGACAATTTTAGTTAATGCCACATTACCCGAAGGTGTAACAGTTACATATGAATCAAATAAAGCAACTGAACCTGGCAGATATACTGCAAAGGCAACATTTTCTGGTGGCGAATACGACAACAAAGAACTTACAGCAACACTCATTATAGCACCTAAACCTGAAGATATATCCGTAAAATATAAAGTAACATTAACACTTAGTAAGGTTACAGACCTTCCTGAAGGATGGGAATGGAAAGATCCTTCACAGAAGGTAAAATTAGGCAAGGGAGTTTATACTGCAGTATTTACAGATGAACCCACTGGTCTTACAATAACCAAGGATGTAAATGTAAATGCTAAAAAGCAGTCATCAAATGGTGGTGTAGTTATAACACCTCCTGCAGAGGAAGAAAAAGTAACATTCACTGATATTGATGGTCACTGGGCAGAAGCTAATATTATCACAGCAGCAGAAAAAGGCTACTTTAATGGTTATGAAGATGGTAGCTTCGCACCTAATAATGGCGTAACCCGTCAGGAAATGGCAGTTGTTCTTGTAAGAGTACTCGGTTTAACAGAAAAACTTGGTACAGCAAAACTTCAGAACATAAGCGATGAAGCAGCAATCGCTGGTTGGGCAGCTCCTTCTGTAGCATTGCTCCTTGAAATGGGTATCATCACAGGTTACGAAGATGGATCATTCAAACCCGAAGTTGTAATTACCCGTGAACAACTCTGTACAATACTTGCTCGCGCATTAACACAGAAACCTGCAACACTTAAGGATATGTCCTTTACAGATTACTCTGAATGGGCAAAAGATTATGTACAGACAATGTATACTCTCGGCGTAGTAGAAGGATTTGAAGATGGCACATTCAGAGGAACAAACTCTGTAACTCGTGCAGAAGCAGCAACAATGCTTTTAAGATACGCAAAATAATTTAAATTTTATAAAGCAGATAAACGGTTTCGTTTATCTGCTTTTTTTATTTGTGGAGAGGAGTTTTTATTTTTAATATAGAATCGCTTGCTTTTTATTTAAAAATAAAGTATAATGTAGTTGAATATTTAAATAAAAAAGGAGAAAAAAATGAAAAAGATAATAGCTTTAATATTATCTGTTATACTGGTTTTTGGTATAATAGGAACACAGGTATCAGCAAATATGGCTGACCAGATAGTTGAAAAAATTGGAGAATATTCAAAAGAAGACCGTGCATCAATGATTCTTTTGATAAAATCATTTGTAGTAAGTGATAGCGGTGTTGATTTGCTTGTTGACGCAGTTAAAAAATATACTCCCTCATCTACCGATATGATAAGCGAAGTGATAGGCAAGCTTTTAGAATATTCTGATGAAGAAACTTTGACTAAAGCATTTCTTTCGTTAAAGCTTATAGATGAAGATATAAGAGAAAAATATTACGATGCATTCAGAAATAAAGAAACTGTAAATCTTTCTTCAGAAGCAGAAAAACATGTTGATAAACTGGTTCAGAATCTTTTTGAAAATCCCGGTGCATTTTACGCAATTTGTGAAGAAGACGGAATAACAAACGAGGTTATTGCAAAAACAATTTCAGCAATAGTTGAAATAAACGGAGGCAAAGCTCTCTTTACCGATTCGCCGATAGCAGGAAAACTTGAATACAAAACAGTTTCCTCATCAATGGAAAAACTTTTTTCTGAAGCATCATCATACGGTAAAGATAAAGCAGAATTTTTGGCAAAAATAAATTCAGATGCAGACTATATTACAGCAATTAAAAAAGTTGGCGCAGAAATAGGACTTTATGAAGCAAAGAAAACCCCTGTAAATAATAACCAAGGACCTTCAGCTCCTTCTGTAAAACCTTCAGTTCCCGATAAAGACAAACTCGATAAATTTGAAATAAAAAATGCAGGCAAATATACTCAAGATGTAGCAAAAGATAATTTAATGCTCTATAAAATAGAAGGCGAGCAGTTAATACCTCAAAAATTCTTTGTAATAGAAAATGGTAAAGCTATTTGCCAGATTGAAACACCTGGCACATACGCATTTTTTGAAATAAACCCCGTTTTTGCCGACTGTGCAGGCCTTTGGGGAGAAAACTATATAACAAACCTCTATTACAGAGGCATAATTTCAGGCAGAGGCGAAAATGTATTTGACCCTAATGGTAAAATTACAAGAGAAGAGTTTGTAAAGCTTTTGTGTGAACTTTTCGGACTTACAGATAACGGAAATGCGCTTCCCTTTACAGATGTCCCCCGCGATGCATGGTACTATAAATATGTAGCAGCAGCATACCAGAACGGACTTGTAAACGGCGTAAGTGCAACAGAATTCGGTACAGGTGCAAATATTTTAAGACAGGATATGTGTAAAATAATCTGCTTGGCACTTTCAAAAACCGAAAATATGCCTGGCTATGATGCGTCAAGCGTTACAATAACTGACGAAAAAAATGTTAGCGAATACGCGAAAGAATATGTAAAAGCACTTTATTCACTAGGACTGATTTCGGGCAACGAACGCGGAGAATTTATGCCATTGAATAATGCAACCAGACAGGAAACAGCAAAAATCATATATAATGTAATAAATCTTGCAGTAAAAAACTAAAAAACAAAAAGGCGGTGTAAAAACTACACCGCCTTTTAATATAAAATTTTAAAATCTCAATCCTTTTTTTCTTATTTTAACATTTACTATGAGTGCAATGGCAAGCATACTTGCAAGCATATTAGAACCACCATAGCTTACAAAAGGAAGAGGAATACCTGTTACCGGCAAAAGTGCAAGGCACATACATATATTTTCAAGCACATGGAATAAAAACATACATCCTACTCCAATACCAATCATTTCGCCCAAAATATCGCGGGATTCAGATGCAATAACAAAACATCTTACAACAATTACAACCAAAGCCGCAATAAGAATAATAGAACCCCAAAGTCCAAGTTCCTCACCAATAACCGCAAAAATGAAGTCGGTTTGTTTTTCAGGCAAATAACCCATCTGTGTTTGAACACCGTTGCCAACACCTTGTCCTAAAATCTTACCCGAGCCTATTGCAATTTTAGATTGAAGAACATGGTATCCGGAACCTGTCGGGTCAAGGTCAGGATTTAGAAAAGCAAGAATTCTGTTTTTCTGATAATCCTTTAAAAGGAAAAACCATGCAAGAGGCAAAATTGCCGCCAGAACAGAAAAAAGACCTATAATATATTTTCTGTCAATACCTGCAATAAAAAGCATACCCATTGCAATAAAAATAAAAACAAGCGCAGTTCCCATATCCGGCTGGAGTAAAATAAGACCTACCAAAGCCGCAACGTGTAAAAGTAATAAAACTATGTTCAAAGGTCTGTTCAAATCATTTTTAACAGTTTCAATATGCTTTGCAAAGGTAATAATAAACGTAACTTTAATTATTTCGGAAGGCTGAATACCAACAGGACCTATCCTTATCCATGAATTGGAACCAATGTCGTCACCAGTACCGAATATCAAAACCAAAACAAGCAAAATAATATTAAGACCGAATAAATAAGGTGCAAGCTGACAAATGTAATCATAGTCAATTTTTGATATAAGATATACCGCCAAAGCACCTATAAAAAAAGCCACAGCCTGAACTATTAAAAAACGAGCTTGTGCCATCGACTTTGTAGAACTGTAAATAGCAACAAAACCAATTATAACCGAAACCAGTACAGGTATACAAATCCATATATCAAGCCAAGAAAATAAGCCTTTTTTTCTTTTAAAAGCCAATAGAATCACTCCTAACAATTAGATTATACCAAATTTAAACTTACAATACAATAAAAAATAAATCTTTTTATTACTCTTTTTCTAAAAAAGACAAAAGGGTTTGCAAACATAAGTAAAATATGGTAAAATAAAAACAAAGGAGTGACTGTTATGCACGAACATGAAGGACACAGAGAAAGAATGAAACAACGCTTCTTAAAAAGCGGGCTTGAAAGTATGGCACCTCACGAGGTTTTAGAAATGCTTCTTTTTTATACAAATGCAAGACGTGACACAAATCCACTAGGACATGCGTTAATTTCCGAATTTGGAAGCGTAGCAAATGTACTTGATGCAGATATAGAACACCTTTGTTCAGTAAAAGGTATAGGCGAAAACACTGCCATATTCATAAAATTCATTTCACAACTGAATAATTATTACGCAAAAAGCAAATGGCAGGAAAGGCCACGTCTTTTAAATGTGACAGAGGTAGGGACTTATCTTGTTGATTATATAGGAGAAAAAACAACCGAAGGCTTTTATGTTGTATGCTTTGATGTTTCGAAAAAAGTAATAATAACAGAAAAAGTATCAGAAGGCTCAATAGCAAAAATACCTGTTGACCCAAGAAAGGTAGTGGCTACGGCTTTAAAACATAGAGCGACAAGCGTTGTACTTGCCCACAATCATCCTTCAGGAACACTTCATCCTTCAAGTGAGGATATTGTGCTTACAAAGAAGCTGTGTCAGGCACTCGAAAGTATAGATATAGAAGTTACAGACCATATAATAGTAGCGGCAAAATCTTTTGTCAGCCTTTCAGAAAGAGGACTTATGCCGCAATAAGCAAAGAAGGTTTTTAAATTGAAAAAAATTCTGGTAGTTGACGGTAACAGCATAATAAACCGTGCGTTTTACGCAATAAGAAATATGACCGCACCAAACGGTCTTTCAACCAACGGCATTTTTGGATTCTTAAACATATTTTTCAAAAATATGGAGGAAGTTTCTCCTGACGGTGTAGCAGTAACATTTGACCTTCGGGCACCAACCTTCCGCCATAAAGAGTATGAACTTTATAAAGCAAACCGACACGGGATGCCTGACGAACTTGCAGAGCAAATGCCTGTTTTAAAAGATATATTGCGCGCAATGAACGTTACAATTTTAGAAATCGAAGGATATGAAGCCGACGATGTAATAGGAACAGTAGCAAAAAGATGCGAAAAAGAAGATTACGAATGTTATATAGTAACAGGAGATAAAGATGACTTACAGCTTGCAAGTCAGAAAACAAAAATACTTCTTACAACCACAGCAAAAGGACAAACCACCACGTCAGTATATACCGATAAAGAAGTAATAGAACGTTACGGAGTAACTCCCTTGCAGTTTATCGATATAAAAGGTCTTATGGGCGACTCATCCGACAATATTCCCGGAGTAGCCGGGATAGGCGAAAAAACTGCTATGAGCCTTATAAGCGAATACGGTTCAATAGACAACCTCTATAAAAATCTTGAAAACGGAAAAATAAAAGGAGCAACCCTTACAAAACTTCGTGAGGGGCAGGAGAGTGCAATCTTAAGCCGTCATCTTGCAACCATCGTTTGCGACGTTCCCATAGAATTTGAACTTTCTGATTTAGAAGTAAAACCCTACAATACAGAACAACTTGCAAAACTTTTCGAAAGCTTGCAGTTTAAAAGCTTTTTAAAGAAACTTGATATTACAGTTTTAAAAGAAGAAATATCGGCAGAAAAAGAAGAAATTACCGAGGATATATTAGAAAGCATAGTATCGTCAGAAGAAATGAATTACTATTTTGATGGGGAAGAAATTACGGTATGCTTTAATGGAAAAATATATTTTGGTGCTGCCAAAAAATTTGCAAAAATAATCAAAAACGAAAAAGTAAAAAAAATAACACACGATGCAAAAAATCATATAATATATTTTTCTAAGATTGGCATAGAATATAAAGCACTTGCATTTGATACTGCAATAGCAGCTTATATATTAGACCCAGCAAGAGCAAAATATGTATATGGAGAGATTTGCGAAAAATATCTTCAAAAAACGGCACGATCGGGATTTGAAGCTATTTTGATAAACGAACTTTATAATACTTTAAATAAAGAACTTAAGGAAAATGATCAGGAAAAACTGTATTATGAAATAGAACTTCCTTTAGTAGAAATTCTTGCAAAAATGCAAAGCACAGGATTTTTAGCAGATAAAGAAAAACTGAAGGAACTTTCTGCCCAGTACGGTAAAGATTTACAAAGCCTTGAAACCGCAATTTATATGCAGTCTGGAGAGACATTTAATATAAATTCTCCAAAACAACTTGGCGAAGTTTTGTTTGAAAAAATGGGATTACCTCCCATCAAAAAAAATAAATCAGGCTACTCAACCGATGCGGATGTTATGAAAAAACTAGCAGATAAACATCCCATAATAAATGACATACTTGATTATAGAGCATTAAGTAAATTAAAATCCACTTATGCTGATGGCTTGCAGGAAGTAATAGGAGAAGACGGAAGGATACATTCTTCATTCAATCAAACAGTTACAACAACAGGAAGAATCAGTTCAAACGAGCCTAATATGCAAAACATTCCTGTAAAGACAGAACTTGGCAGAGAACTTCGGAGAGTATTTATAGCACAAGACGAATATGTTTTGATAGATGCCGACTATTCACAAATAGAACTTCGTGTTTTGGCGCACATGTCAAAAGACAAAAAAATGCAGGATGCATTTTTGATGGATGAAGATATTCATACAAAAACGGCAGCAGAAGTGTTCGGTGTTGCAGAATTTATGGTAACTCCCGAAATGCGTTCCCGTGCCAAAGCAGTTAATTTTGGCATTGTGTACGGCATAGGCGACTTCACTTTGGGAGAAAACTTGGGAATAAGCAGAAAACAAGCTAAAGAGTATATAGAAAACTATTTAAAAACATACTCAGAGGTAGATCGATTTATGAAAGAAACAGTAGAAGAAGCACATAAAACAGGCTATGTAAAAACTATGCTTGACAGAAGACGCTATATCCCTGAAATACTTTCAAGTAAATATCTTCTTCGCTCTTTTGGAGAACGTGCAGCACAAAATGCACCAATACAGGGCAGTGCGGCAGACATAATAAAAATAGCCATGATACGAGTTTATGACGCATTAAAAAAAGAAGCGCCAAAATCCCGTCTTATATTGCAGGTGCACGACGAACTTATAGTTGAAGCACATATTTCAGAAAAAGAAAAAGTACAAAAGATAATAAAACGAGAAATGGAAAACGCATACCCTATGTCGGTTCCTCTGAAAGTTGACATAGGAGAAGGAAAGAGTTGGTATGATGCAAAATAAGAAAGTTATATGGCTCACAGGCGGAAGCGGAAGCGGAAAGAGTATGGTTGCGAAGTTTTTTAAAGAACGCGGCTGTACAATAATAGATGCAGACCTGATATCCCATCAAATAATGAAAAAAGGAACCCCGGCTTACAAAGAAACAGTAAAGGCTTTCGGGGAGGGAATACTTTTTCCTGACGGAGAAATAGACAGAAGGGGTCTTGGTGGAATAATCTTTGAAGATTCAGAAAAAAGAGCCATTTTAAACGGAATAACCCATAAGTATATACGCGACGAAATAATCCGTCAAAGCGTTGGCAACGGCGTATTTGTTGTAGATGCACCTTTGCCCGATTTCGGCGTGCCGTGCGATATGACGATAGTAGTGCATTCCGACAGAGAAACACGCATAAAGCGTATAATGGAAAGAGATAATATCGACAGAAAGTATGCAGAAAACAGGATAGAATCACAACCTCTTGAAGAAGAGTATGAAAGATTTGCCGATATAATAATAAATAATTTGGGCGATCCCGAGCAGTTAAGAAAACAAGTCGAGCAGGTGGAACTTTGAAAAAACTTATAAGGTTTATAATTTTTTTACTTATATTGATAATAGCATTAAAAGCCTTTCTACAATTATTTCCATTGCACTACCGTCAAACACTTGACGAGGCAGCTGTAAAATACGGAATAGACAATACTCTTTTTGCAGCTCTTGTAAAAACAGAAAGCAATTTTAACGAAACAGCAGTTTCAAAAGCAGGAGCAAAAGGACTTGCACAAATCACAACCGAAACAGCCGAGTGGTGTGCAAATAAAATGGGCTTATCAGAATATGACCTTTTTAACCCTTACGATAATATAGAGATATCAGCTTTTTATTTTTCTTATCTTCTCGGGCAGTTTGAAGGGGATGAAACTTTAGCTCTGGCAGCATATAACGCAGGGCAGGGCAATGTGTTAAAATGGATTTCAACCCCAAAGTATTCGCCTGACGGAAAAACCTTACAGAATATTCCGTTTGAAGAAACCGAAAAATATATCAAAAAAATAAATTTTTATCAAAAGGTATACCGAAACATATATAAAATATCAGACTATATAAAAAAGGAGATGTAAAAAATTTTTTTACATCTCCTTTTTTGGGGGATAGGAAAAAATGTTTCATAATGGACAAACTGAGCTACGGCAAGGTGAAGCCTTGCCGTAGCTTGCCCGAAGGCGTACAAAGGTACGTCGAGAGGCGAAGTTTGTTCATAGCAAAAAACATAAATTTTTAAGAAAAAATCAAAAAATTGATTTTTTCGACCTAATTTATCTGTTTATAAATTAGACTTACAAAGTATTTTTCATATATTTATTTGTTTTTTGCGGTCTGGACTTTTTTTACATCCCCTTTTCGTTTTATTTTATTTTAGAATAATATTATAAGAAACTGTGATACTAAAACAACTGCTATAAGTGCGATAGGATAAGTAGCCGCATAAGCTGCTGCAACATCTTCTGTTCCGGCAACATTAATCAGCGTTCCAAGAGCAGGTGTACTTGTCATACCGCCCGTAATTGAACCAAGATTATTAAGTAAGCTGAGTTTTAATACATATTTTGCAAACAAATATCCAACTATTAACGGGAATATGGTCATAATAATGCCATAAACAAAATACATCGGGTCAAAGTTTGCTACAAATTCTGCACCGCCCGGGATACCTGCACCAACAAGGAAAAGGATAAGCCCTAATTCTCTGAAAAGCTTAAGTGTGCTCTGGGTGGGCATAATACTTATAGGGCCGATTTTACCAAAATGGCCGAGAATCAAGCTCATAAGCAGACAGCCGCCAGTAGTTGTAAGTGAAAAGCATGTTCCTGACAACCCTGCAGAAGAAAGAGGTATTTTTATCTGACCTATAATTGTGCCGAGAATTGCTGCAAGGCAGAATCCTGCAATGCCCATATGGTCAATTTCAAACAATTTACGCTGTGCTTTTTCATCTTTGTTTGCCGTCTCAATAACAATTTTTGCACGTTCTTCAGCCATATTCGCTTTTGCTAATTTAGGTATAATCTGTACAAAAAGCACAACACCAACCACACCGAAAATATAAGCAATACCATGTCCTACTGAAACAAGACCTGTAAATTCTTCTGCAACAGTTGCTTTAGCTGCAGAAAAAGCAGGCGTTGATGTGAGCGAACCTGAAAGCAAGCCTACAATCATTGCAACAAATCCATCCTGACTTTCGATTGTCGCACCATAGCCGAGTATCTCCCCTGCATATATGCAGGCAGCAGCTGAAATACCACCGGCAAGTATTATAATTAACCCTAAAAGCACATAAGACTTAAAGTTTTTCTTAAAGTTGCCAAAAAACTTAGGACCTGCTATATAGCCTACCGATGTTACAAAAAGAATAAGACCAAGACTTTCAATAATTGAAAGCCCACCTGAAAAATCATAGGGTTTTGAGGATGTCGCAAACAAGAGAGCTCCAGTTTCATTTACATTAAAGAACAATGCACCAAAAAGCAAGGCTATAATGAATACTCCTGCATCGCCAAGTGATATGCCTTTAATTGTTATTCTTCCAAGAAGATATCCTAAAAGAAGAACACTGAAAACAACAAATAATAGTGTATAAATATTATTTATTGAAATAACTCCGTTCAGAAAACTCATTCTATTACCTCCGTAAATTTAAATTTCGCTCTGTTTTCTTGTGTAATCAGGTAAAAGTTTTGGCGAAACAGCATTTGTTTCAATTCCTGCATCGCTACGCTCTTTGTCAAACTTCTTTATATGGTCCAAAGTCATAGTTCCTACTTTAGTATTTTTAGCACATTCTGCGGCATTTTTACCTGCACTTCTGCCAAAAACAATAATATCAAGTAAAGAGTTACCCATAAGTCTGTTTCTGCCGTGAATACCGCCAACAGCTTCGCCTGCAACAAAAAGATTTTCAATATTTGTTGTCATACAGTTGTCGTTTATGTCTAATCCGCCGTTCTGGTAGTGAAGGGTAGGATATACCAAAATAGGTTCACGTCTTATGTCAATACCGTAGTTTGCAAACATACGCATCATAGCAGGTATGCGAGCTTCAATAGTGCCTTCTCCACCTATTTTTTCAATCATGGGAGTATCAAGCCATACAGCATTTCCGTCGCCTGTTTCTACGCCATTTTCGCGGTCAGAACATTCACGGATAATAGAAGCCGCCGCAACATCTCTTGTTTCAAGAGGATGCATAAATACTTTACCCTCGCGGTTTATAAGCTTTGCACCGAGAGAACGAACCTTTTCAGTAACAAGAGCACCAAAAATCTGTTGAGGGAAAGCAACACCGGTGGGATGATATTGCAAAGTTTCTGCATATAAAAGTTTAGCACCTGCTCTGTAACCCAAAACAAGACCATCAGCCGTAGCACCGTAATGGTTTGAGGTGGGGAATCCCTGGTAGTGCATTCTGCCCGCACCGCCTGTTGCGATAATAACAGTTTTTGCACGTGCCACCATAAGCTCTTTTGTTTCCATATTCATTAAAACGGCACCGCAAGCCTTGCCTTTGTCATCTAAAATAAGTTCAATGGCAGAAGTAAAGTCCACAACGGGAATTTGTCTGTTCAAAACTTCATCACGCAAGGTTCTCATAATTTCAGCACCCGAGTAATCCTTTGCCGCGTGCATTCTCTTTCGAGAAGTACCGCCGCCGTGAGTAGTTATCATAGTGCCATCTTCAGCCTTGTCAAATTCAACACCAAGCTCATTTAACCATAAAATAGCATCAGGAGCATCGCAAACAAGTTTTGATAAAAGCTCACGCTTTGCAGCAAAATGACCGCCGCCAAATGCGTCTAAAAAATGTATAGCAGGGGAATCGTTTGGCTTGTCAGCTGCCTGAATACCGCCTTCGGCCATCATAGTATTTGCGTCGCCCATTCGAAGCTTTGTTACAATCATAACATTTGCATTTTTGTTATGAGCTTCAATAGCAGCAGAACAACCTGCGCCGCCACCGCCTATAATAAGAACATCAACATCGTATGTAACAGAAGATAAGTCAATATCTTCTGGTGCAATTCTGCTGTGTGCCTGCAATATTTCGCAAAGCTCTTTGGGAACCTTATCTCCCTTGTTAGGACCTATTTTAAGCTCCGAAAATTCACTTTTCTTATGGTCGGGATGATATGCTGCCAAAAGTTCTTCTTTTTGAGCTGCAGTCATTCTTTCGGGCTCATAAGCAATGTTTGCTTCTCTGGCTGCTTCAACAGCCTTCAAAGATTCCTGAAATTCTTTTGAATACATAAAATCATCCTCCCTTACTTTTCAATGTCACGGTTATTATATAAATCTTTTAATTCTTCAACAGGCTTACCCATCAAAGCTTCTATTAAATCGTTAAAATCGCCGTTTTCAATTTCTTTTACACGGTTTTTAAGATGCTCGGTTTTAGGAGCTAAATACTTGCCGTTAATTCTTCTTGCAAGCATAGCAACCTGGGGATGAGAAATACCCGCAGGACATCTTGAAGAACAGCATCCACACATTACACAGTCAAAAGATTCTTCTGCACACTTTTCAAATTCGCCACGTTGAGCATAAGCAATGTACTGCATAACATCAAGACTCTGCGTACACGACTTTGTGCAAGCATTACATCCAACACAGGCATATATTTCGGGGTAAAGCTGCATCATAACCTGTTGAGATACAGAAATCTTTTCAATATCATAAACCTGTTTTACAAGCGGGAAAAAGGGGAGAGTAGCAATATACATACCGTCTATAACCTTTGTCTGGCAAGCAAGACAGGATTTAAGAGTACTTTCGCCTTTAATGCGGTAAATAGTGGCACAAGCCCCGCAAAAGCCATTTCTGCAACCGCAACCGCGTACAAGCTGATATCCCGAGTATTCCATAGCACGCATTATTGTTAAATTATCCGGCACCTCATACTTTTTGCCGAAAAGATAAATATTTACCATATTTTCCATAACGTATATTCTCCCTCCTTAATATTCGTCCGGAAGCTGATCCAGTTCATCACAACGGAAAACAGGTCCGTCCTTACAAACATATTTTGCACCTACATTACATCTTCCACATTTTCCTACACCGCACTTCATTCTGAGTTCGAGTGTAGTATAAACCTGTGTTTTGTCAAACCCTAAAGAGCACAGAGCATCCAAAGTAAATTTAATCATAATTGGAGGTCCGCACAAAACAGCAGTTTTATTTGTATCAAAGTTCAGCTCTTTTACAAAATTTGGTACAAATCCAACATGACCATCCCAAGCCTCTTCAGCGTTATCAATAGTTAAATGGACTGAAACGCCCGAGTCTTTAGACCATTCATCAATAATTTCTTTATAATCAAGCAAATCAGCCTTACTTCTTGAACCGTAAACAATATCAATTTTTCCGTATCTGTCACGGTAATGACGGCAGTAGTTTATAACAGAACGTAAGGGTGCAAGCCCAACACCGCCTGCAATAAACAAAAGGTCTTTTCCCGCAAAAACATCATCCACAGGGAAAGGTTTTCCGTAAGGTCCTCTTATTGTAATTTGCTGACCTTCTTCGGCATTATGTAACCAATCGGTTACACAACCGCATTTTTTAATCGAAAACTCCATAAATTCTTCATTTGTAGGGGAGGAAGTAATCGAAAACATTGCTTCGCCAACTCCCGGGATTGAAAGCATAGCACACTGACCGGGCCTGTGATTGAAAGCTTTTTTCCCTTCAGGGGTAACAACCCTGAAGGTCTTTATATCTGGCGTATCAATACGAACATCTGTAATAACACCTATTTTGGGGATTAAAGTTTCTTCATAATTACTCACTTATTTTCCCTCCAAATCTTTTCATTACTTTTGCAATATTCATAGATATAGGACACTTTGCAAGACATCTTCCGCAACCTACGCACGAGAATAAGCCGTCATTATTTTCGGGATAATAGACTAGCTTGTGCATAAAACGCTGACGGAAACGCTCTTTCTGTGTAAGTCTGTTGTTGCCGTGAGCCATTTTTGTAAATTCCGAAAACATACAAGAGTCCCAACAACGGAATCTTTTTATTCCGTGGCCTGTATCAAAATCCTTTATGTCATAACATTGACATGTGGGGCAAACATAAGTACAGGTTCCGCAACCGAGACAGTTTTCCGAAAGAGAATCCCATAACGGGTCATCAAACAATTCTTTAGTTTTACCACCACCAAAAGCAGTAGTTTTTAAATCTTTGAGGGGTAACTTTTCAAGACGCTCTTTTATAAGAGTTTTTTGTTTTTCTACAACTTCAGAATCAACCTGCTCAAATAAATCTTCTAAAGAAGCAAGCAAAGCTTCTCCCTTTTCTGTTTTAGCATCAAAGTAAAAAGCATCTTGTGTTTTAAAGCACTCAATATCTCCCGAAGGGTTTGCCGCATCAATACTAAACGTAGTACAAAAGCAGGTTTCTGCGGGCTTTGTGCAGGCAAGAGATATTATTAAAGCGTGCTCACGTCTGTTTTTGTAGTAAGTATCAATGGGATCTGCAAGAAAAACTCTGTCTAAAACATCAAAGCTTTTAACATCGCAGGCACGTACACCAAAAATTACAAAATCTTCGTTTTCGCATCTTGAGTCAATAACGTCTATTTTCTTACCCTGCATTTTAAATTCCATAAGATTTTCAGTTTGCGGGAAGAAAAAGTCTTTTGCGCTTCTGTTTGTGTTCAAAGCATCCGAAATATTTACTCCTTCTTGCCAAAGCTTAAATTCGGCACCGCCTTCAGTGTCGATAGGCAAATACAAAGACATTTTATCGCTGATGGCAGCAAAAAAAGCATCAAGCTTATCAGATAATAATTTACGCATTACCATCACCTCTTTCAAAAGCTTCAGAAGGTTCTAAATCATCTAAAGTATAGTTAATAAGGGGAGAACGGCTTCCGGCTTCTTCGCCTGCCTGATAATCTCCGTAAAATTCATTTATATCTTTAATGAATTTTCTATTCAATAAATGCAACGGAATTCTCTGCGGGCAAACTCTTGAACACTGTCCGCAATCTGTGCATCTTCCTGCAACGTGAAAAGCACGTATAATATGGAACATTTTTTCTTCAAAGCTGTTAGATGCGGCTTTGTTTTCCACTCCTGATTTAGGGTTATCAAAAACACATTTTTCACAGGTGCAAGCAGGACATACATCACGGCATGCATTGCATCTTATACAACGTGAGAGTTCATTCTGCCAAAAAGCAAATCGCTCATCAGGAGTCATTTTTTCAAGAGCTTCAACTTCGTCAAAACGCTTGGAGTCAATAACTTCGCCTTCGTCACCTAAAAGCTCATCATAAGCTACACATTTTTTTGATTTGCAGTTTTTGCAGCCTTCTAAAAGTACGTCACTGCGTTTAAGTGAAATCTCTCCGTCATAAAGAGTGCTAACAGTGATGTTTTCTCCATCTGTTTTTACGGAAGTAAAGCTGTCGCATTTTTTCTTTAATAAATCAGCATCAAGCATTCCTTCACAGGGAATACCTACAACGTATACCTTTTCTCTGTCAAAACGGTGTTCAGTCAAAAGCTGATTAAAGCTATAAGTATCACAAGGCTTTAAAAATACTAAAACCTTTTTATCGCTTTTTTCAGTTTCAGATATTAAGTATTTCGAGAAGTTTGCACCGCAAAAATCTCCCCATACAAAATTTTCTTTAAGGTCATCTGTGTCAAAAAACACAGCAGGAGTAATATCGTAGCAAAATTCGCCCTTTCTCCAACCCAGAACACGGTCAACGGTGGAGTTTTTCAGTAATTCTTCTGCTTTATTAAGGAGAATTTCTTGTGTTATTTTTTGCATCTTAAATCCTCCAATCTTTTATTTTCGCCTAAAGCTGCAACGGTTTCGCAAAATTCTGTCATAGTAGCAGCAAATTTTGCGCCTTCAGCAGCTGATACCCATTCAACTCTGGTTCTTTCTCTTTCAATACCTAAATAATCAAGCATAGAGAATAAAAGAGTCATGCGGCGGCGGGTATAATAGTTTCCGGATGTATAATGACAATCGCCTGGATGACAACCGCAAATAATCACACCGTCAGCACCTCTCTGAAAAGCGCGTAAAATGTAAGAGGAATTAACGCGGCAAGAACAGGGAACACGGATAATTTTAACATCAGCAGGATAAGCAAGTCGGTTATTTCCTGCTAAATCGGCACCCGCATACGAACACCAGTTGCAACAAAATGCAACAATAAGAGGTTTATAGGAACCATTATTTAACGACATATCGCATCCACCTCCGCTATAATCTGGTCATTTTTAAATCCATTTAAGTCCATTGCGCCCGACATACAAGCAACGCAACAACATCCGCAACCCTGGCAAATAGCAGGGTTAACGCTTGCAACACGGCGGGTTTTTGTTTTTCCGCCCGGCATACGAAAATCTTTGTCAACGTATGAAATAGCACCGTAAGGACAAACCTTTTCACAGGTAGAACAACCGTTACACATCATTTCGTTTGAATGTGCAATACAGGGGTTGCCCAGCAGCTTATCCTTGCAAAGCAAGCCTATTACCTTTGCGGCAGTAGCACCTGCTTGAGCGACTGTTTCAGGAATATCTTTAGGGCCCTGACATGTGCCTGATAAAAAGATACCTGCGGTAGGACTTTCAACCGGACGAAGCTTTGGATGAGCTTCTGTAAAGAAGTCGTTTGTGTCCATTGAAGCTGTAAGCATTGTAGCCAAACCTCTTGCAGATTCATCGGGTTCTATGGCAGCTGCTAAAATAACCATATCAGCATCAATCTTAAGCTGTTTTCCTTCTATTAAATCGGAAGCCGAAACAATAAGCTTATCTCCTTCGGGACAAACCTTTCCGACCATACCTTTTATATAGTGAACGCCATATTCTTCAACAGCACGGCGGTAAAACTCGTCAAAGTTTTTGCCCGGGGTACGCACATCAATGTAGAAAACATAAACATCAGTATCGGGGTATTTATCACGAGTAAGCATTGCATGCTTTGCAGTATACATACAACAAATTTTTGAGCAGTATTCCTTACCCTTTTGAGCACAAGCATCACAACGGGAACCCACACATTGTACAAAAACAAGAGTGTGAGGGTGTTTTCCATCGGAAGGACGAAGAAGCTTTCCGCCTGTGGGACCAGCCGCATTTGTAAGTCTTTCAAATTCTAAAGATGTAATAACATCCTTTGACTGTGAATAAGCAAATTCGTCAAACTTATCCATTGATATAGGATTAAAGCCTGTTGCTGCAACAATAGCACCATACTTTTCTTCAACAAATTCGTCTTTTGCCTGATAATCAATAGCACCTGCAGTACAAAGCTTCGAACAAAGACCGCACTTGCCGCTTTTAAGCATGGTACAGTATTGAGGGTCAATAGTAGCAACCTTTGGTATAGCCTGTGCAAAAGGAATATAAATAGCTCTTCTGTTATCCATACCAAGATTAAATTCGTTGGGAATATTTTTCTGGGGACATTTTTCGGTACACAAACCGCAACCTGTGCATATATCCTCTTTAACGTATCTTGCTTTACGCTTTATTTTAACATCAAAATTGCCTACAAAGCCTTTAACTTCTTCAACCTCTGAATAAGAGAATATTCTTATATTTTCGTGTTGTGCAACATCAACCATTTTTGGAGTTAAAATACAGGCAGCACAGTCAAGAGTAGGGAAGGTTTTGTCAAGCTGCGCCATTTTACCGCCAATGGTGGCCTTCTTTTCAACAATATCAACCAAAAAGCCTGCATCAGCAATATCCAAAGCAGTCTGAATACCTGCAATACCGCCGCCTATAACGAGTGCACGTTTTGTAACAGGAGATTCGCCTGGAATAAGAGGCGCATTAAGATTTACCTTTGCAATGGCAGCTTTGCCTAAAATAATAGCCTTTTCAGTACCTGTCTGGATATCCTTATGTACCCAGGAACACTGTTCACGGATATTTGCAATTTCTACCATATAAGAGTTAAGACCTGCTGCTGCAGCAGTTTTTCTAAAGGTCTGCTCATGCATTCTTGGAGAGCATGAACAAACAACAATACCTGTAAGGTTGTGCTCTTTTACAGCATTTTTAATAAGGTCCTGTCCTGCCTGGGAACACATATACTGATATTCTGTCGAAAAAACAACACCTGGCTCGTTTTCCAAAGCCTTGGAAACGGCAGCCACATCAACAGTCGCTGCAATATTAGTACCGCAGTGACAAACAAAAACACCAATTCTTTGCATTTACCGTTTCCTCCTTTTATTTAGTATATTTTCTGAATGCAGTAACAAGTGCCTGCTGCGGAATATCCTCATCAAGCAACGACGGAATCATATCAGGTGTTAAATGATTTGAATCCTTTTGTCTTATTGTAACAAGACGGATTGCCTCAATAAGCTTTCCCGGTTCAACCCCTGTTGGACAACGTTCAACACAAGCCATGCACGATAAGCACTTGTATATTGATTCTGATTTCATTAACCTTTCAACATCGGCATTTTCTACCATTGAAACAAACTGATGAGGATGAAATTCCATCTCATCATACGAAGGGCAAGTAGCAGAACATTTGCCACATTTCATACATTTTCTTGGGTTAACTCCGCTGATGCGAAGCACAGTTTCGCGAATACGTTTTATATCAGCCATTGTTAACCTCCTTTATACCTAAAGCCTCTGCCAGAATTTCTGTAAAGTACATAACAGGAACAGGGCTTTCATTTTTTATAAGATTATATTTGCATAAAGGACAAGCAGTAATAATTAAGTCGGCACCATGTCTTGCAGCACTTTCCGAAATGGAAAGGCTTCTTTTTTTAGCCGCATCTGCATCCTCTAAAGCAATGTATCCGCCACAGCACTCGTTGCGGCAGGGGTATATTGCTGCTTCTCCGCCAAGAGCAGAAATAAAATCCTCAAAAATAGTTGGATTTTCAGGGTCATCAAACTGTAAAGCTTTGCTTGGTCGAAGCAGTAAACAACCATAATAGGCGGCAATTTTTTTGCCGGTTAAAGGATTTTTAACCTTTTCTTTTATTTTGTCAAAACCTATTTTGTCGCGCAAAAATTCTAAATAATGAAAAACTTCTGCCTCACCATTGTAGGCTGTAAAATCTTCGTCCTGTGCCATATAATTGTTAACTGTGTTTGCAAAATCAGGATTTTTCATAGAAACATTGGTACGTTTTACAACATTGTGACAAGCCGAACAAACAGTGATTAAAGGTCTGTTTTTTAAATACGAATCACGCAGAACACGCACACTCGAAAGTTTTGTTGCAATTTCGTCCGCAGCTGAGGTAAAAGCACCGCCGCAACATTGCCAGTTTTCAATTTCGCAAAGTTCAAACCCAAGAATTTCGGCACATTCTCTTGCATATTTATCGAGCTCTTTTGCCTTGTTTTTCAAGGTACAGCCCGGGTAATAATTTACTTTCATGTCAAACTCCTTTCGCAATAGCTAAAAAGTGTTAAACCATTTCTTCGGGATGAAATACTTCATCAAATCTTTCTGCAGTTAAAAAACCAAGCTCAACACAGGCTTCCTTTAACGATATGTTATCTTTGAAAGCCTTTTTAGCTGTTTTAGCAGCATTTTCGTAACCAATGTAAGGATTGAGAGCAGTTACAAGCATAAGAGAGTTATGCAGATTATGATGCATCTTTTCTTTGTTGGCAGTAATGCCGCAAGCACATTTGTTGTTAAATGAAACAATGGCTTCTGCAAGAAGTCTTGCAGATTGCAGGAAGTTGTAAGCTGCAACAGGCATAAATACATTAAGTTCAAAATTTCCTTGAGATGCCGCCATCGAAACTGCAACATCATTTCCCATAACCTGAACAGCAACCATTGTTACTGCTTCACACTGTGTAGGATTAACCTTTCCCGGCATAATTGAAGAACCGGGTTCGTTTTCGGGAATAAAAATTTCGCCTAAACCGTCACGCGGACCCGATGCAAGCCAACGTATGTCGTTAGCAATTTTCATCATATCGCAAGCAGTTGCCTTTATTGCACCATGTGCAAAAACAAGCTCGTCTTTTGAAGTTAAAGAGTGGAATTTATTTTCTGCTGTAACAAATGGTTTTCCGGTAAGCTCTGACACTTTCTTTGCAACAAGAACATCAAAGCCTTTCGGTGCATTAAGACCGGTACCAACAGCAGTGCCGCCGAGTGCAAGTTCATACAAAGGTTTTAAAGATAACTTCAAAAGTTCAAGATCTCTTTCAAGACTTGAACGCCAGCCGCTTATTTCCTGGCTGAATTTTATTGGTGTAGCATCCTGCAAGTGAGTACGTCCCGACTTTACAATACCTTCATTTTCTTTTTCTAAACGCTTAAAGGTTGTAATTAAAAGCTCAATCGCAGGAATAAGCTTATCTTCAATAGCAATAACCGCCGAAATGTGCATAGCAGTAGGAAAAGTGTCGTTTGAAGATTGACTCATATTTATATCGTCATTTGGATGGGTTAATGAAGCAGAGGCAATCTGATTTGCACGATTGCAAATAACTTCATTTGCATTCATGTTTGATTGTGTGCCTGAACCTGTCTGCCATACAACTAAGGGAAAATGTTCATTTAACTTACCGCTTATTACTTCATCACAGGCCGATGATATAGCATCAAGCTTTTCTTTTGTCATTTTAGCGGAATTTAATTCATGGTTAGCTAAAGCGGCAGCCTTTTTTAAGATACCAAAAGCGTGTATAATTTCACGGGGCATAGTTTCAATGCCAACGCCTATTTCAAAATTTTCGTGGCTTCGCTGTGTTTGAGCCGCCCACAAAGAATCAGAGGGAACTTTTACCTCTCCCATAGAGTCATGTTCAATACGATAATCCATATTAGCCTCCTATATTAAAACTTTGTAACTTTAATAATTTCTTTTAAACAATTTGCACTGTTATGTAATGCAGCTTGTTCTTTTTCATTTAAGGGCAAAAGAAGCTTATGATGAATAGCTGCATCGCCAACACTGCAGAGAATACTTAAGCATACATCTTCAATTCCGTACTCTCCGTGCATCATTGAAGATACAGTAAGATTAGTATCCATGCTGCTTAAAAGACATTTACAAATATGACAAACTGAAATAGAAACAGCGTAAAAAGTAGCACCCTTTCGTTCTATAACTCTGGCACCTGATTTTCTTACATAGTCTTCAACTTCGTTTATATTTAAATCAGGGATAGGTCTTTCACAGTGTGCAATACTTTCCGAAAAATCTAAAACGGGGATGTTTGAAAGATTTACAAGGGACCAGGGTATAAATGAAGAATCTCCATGCTCTCCAAGCACATAAGCGTGAACATTTTTCTGGCTTATCTGATAATATTCTGAGATACGGCTTCTGAGTCTTGCGGTGTCCAAAATAGTTCCCGAACCTAAAATTCTGTTTTCAGGAATACCCGAAAGCTTGCAAAAAGCATAAGTTAAGATATCAACAGGGTTACTTACAATTATGTATGTAGCGTCGGGGGCGTGACGTGTAATATTTGGAATAATAGATTTTAAAACATCAACATTTGTTTGTGTCAGTTCTAAACGTGATTGCCCTGGCTGTCTTGGTACACCTGAAGTAATAACGACAATATTTGAGTTTACAGCATCAGAATAATCACCTGCATAAATTGAGCATGCAGTACAAAAAGGCGTACCCTGACGGATGTCAAGCGCCTCGCCACTGGCTTTTTTGCCGTTAACATCAATCATTACAATTTCAGAGGCAATACCTAAACAAGCAAGAGTATAGGCAATTGTCGAGCCAACATTTCCGCTTCCTATAATAGTAATTTTGTTCACAAGTATCATCCTTCCGTTAAAAAATGTCAAAAAAAATCATTTTAATGTAAGAATTTACAAAGATATGTAAAATTCTATATTTCTCAATTTTATATTATAACATAAATCGACAGATTTGTAAAGCTAAAAAGTAGCAAAGAATTAACAAAAAATCATTTTTATTAACATATTATTTTGTAAACATTAGCAAGAGAATAATAATTTTTTAAATTTAACGGAAAAAGCTGCTGGGAAAGAGTTATCAACAACTAAAAATTCAAATTTCAATTTGTGAAAATTTATCAGAAAACTCTTCCCAGTCACAATAAAGTTTTTCGTTTATAGCTTTTTTTGAAGCGATTTTTTCGTTCAATTCCATAGCTCGCACATAATCTGAACCACAAACCGAAAGTTCTTCTTCAAGTATTGATATTTCTTCTTCCAAAACATAAATATCCTCTTCACATTTTTTGATTTTGTTTTCTAAAGAACGCTTTAATCCCTTAAGTTCTTTTTCTGCCTTATAATCATTTGACTTTTTTTCTGCAGGGGAACAAACAACGCTTTGAGGCAATCTTTTTTCCATAAAATAATCATAGTTACCATTATATGTCATAACTCTTTTGTCTTGCATATGGCATATTCTTGTAGCAAACGAATTTATAAAATATCTGTCATGAGAAATTATAAACATTGTACCGCCAAAATTCGAAAGAGCCTTTTCCAAAGCATCTTTCGAAGCAATATCAAGGTGGTTTGTAGGTTCGTCTAAAAGCAGAAGATTAGGTTTTGACATAATAACCTTTAAAAGAGAAACACGCGCCTTTTCTCCCCCCGATAAAGTTTTAATTTCCTTAAAAACATCATCGCCACGGAATAAAAATGCAGCAAGGGCTGAACGTATTTCGGTTTCTGTAAGGCGAGGGAAAGCATCCCATACATCATCAATAACAGTTTTCTCTGGATCTAAACCTTCAAGATTCTGGTCATATTTTGCAATTTTTACACCGCTCCCCTTTTTTATATCTCCTTTTTGTGGCAAAAGGGTACCGTTTACAAGATTAAACAGAGTAGTTTTACCGCAACCGTTTGAACCTAAAAGGAACATTACGTCACCTTTTTTAATCTCAAACGAAACGTCAGAGAAAAGGGGAGAAGAAAATCCAAATTCAACACTTTTAAGAGTCAAAACATCGTTCCCTGTATTAGAAGATGGAGAAAAACTGAAATCTATTTTAGCATCTTCTTTTTCAACTACCGTAAGCTCTGCTTTAAGTCTGTCAACCTGCTTTTGTTTACTTTCAGCAGTTTTTATATTTTTTTCTCTGTTCCATCTTTTTTGCTGCTGTATAATTCCTTCGATACGCTTTATTTCGTGCATCTGATTTTTAAAATGTTTTTCTTCAAGCTCAATTCTTGCCTGCTTTTCTTTTCTTGAGTCAGAAAAGTTTCCGTTATAGGCAAACACTTTACCCCCTGTAAGCTCGAGAGTTTTATTTGTAACCTTGTCAAGAAAATATCTATCGTGCGAGATAACAATAAAGGTTCCGTTAAAAGCAGAAAGATAATTTTCCAAAAAAGCACAACTTTCAATATCAAGATGGTTAGTAGGTTCGTCCAAAAGCAGAAAATCGGCATGGCTTAAAAGCAACTTTGCAAGCATAGCTCTGGTTTTTTGTCCGCCAGAAAGGGAAGATACCGAAAGATTAAGTTCGTCTTCTGAAAAGCCAAGTCCCAAAAGCATTGAACGAGTTTTAGCACGGAAGGTAAGCCCCTCGTTTTGCTCATACTTTTCGCGCAGATTATGTTGCAATAAAATAAGCTTGTCTAAATCGGAATTTTGCTCTTCAATATCCTCTTCAATTTTTTTGAGTTTTTCTTCTGTTTGCAAAAGGTCAGAAAACACATCTAAAACTTCAAAATATAAGCTTTTATCGGAATCTGCAAAAACATGTTGCTCCATATAACCTATTTTACAACCCGAAGCAATGGAAATACTGCCAGAATCAGCAGTTATCATATTTTTAATAATCTTAAAAAGGGTAGTTTTGCCAACTCCGTTTGAGCCGACAAATCCTACCCTGTCACGATTTTCAACTGTAAAGCTTAAATTGTCAAAAAGTACACGCTCTCCAAAAGAAAGACAAAGAGAATGCACATCAAGTAAAGGCATAATAAAAATCCTTTCTTATTTCATCGTTTCCTGCTTCACTTTTTTGTCAATTATATGACGGGAAGCAAGCTCTTCTTTAATGTCCTGAACAGTAATGCCCATTTCCACCATAAGAACAAGAGTGTGATATGCAAGGTCGGCAATTTCGTAAACAGTTTCTTCCTTGCTGTCCTTCATAGCACCTATAATAACCTCGGTACATTCTTCGCCTACTTTTTTTAGAATTTTTTCTTTTCCTTTTTCAAACAGATATGTAGTATACGAGCCTTCTGGTTTTTCGTTTTTACGGCTTATAAGAAGCTCGTATAAAGCTTCAAGTGAAAAATCCTTTACTCCTTCATATTCCTTGTTTTCAAAGAAAAGGTTTGTAAAGCACGAGTCTGTACCTAAATGGCAAGCAGGACCTTCTTTAATAACTTCACATACTAAAGCATCGTTGTCGCAGTCAGAAGTAATTCGCACAATGTGCTGAACATTACCGCTTTCTTCGCCTTTTCTCCAAAGCTTATTACGCGAACGGGAATAGAAACAGGTTCTGCCCTCTTTTATGGATATTTCAAGACTTTCTTGCGACATATATGCAACCGTAAGCACTTTTTTTGTGAAAAAATCTGTTACAACACAAGGAATAAGTCCGTTTGAATCAAATTTAAGTTTATCAATATTCATTTTAAAGCCTCATTTCAATATTGCTTTGGTTAAGATATTTTTTTAAATCTTTTATACTCACTTCTTTAAAATGGAAAATAGAAGCGGCAAGACCTGCACTTACAGAAGTAGTCTCAAAAAGTTCTTTGAAGTGCTGCATATTTCCGGCACCGCCCGAAGCAATTACAGGAATTGATACAACTGAGCATATTTTTTGCAAAAACTCAATATCAAAGCCTTGTTTTACTCCGTCTGTATCAATGCTGTTTATAACAAGCTCTCCGGCACCATTTTCCTGCCCGAAAGCTGCCCACCGAAGTGCATCCATTCCCGTATCTTCTCTGCCGCCCTTTACAAAAACGTGAAACTCTCCGTCAACTCTTTTTACATCCATAGAAAGTACAACGCACTGATTTCCGTATTTTAAAGCTGCCTCTTTTATTAAATCGGGATTTTTGCATGCTCCTGAATTTACGCTTACCTTATCTGCTCCGCATTTTAAAACGCGGTCAAAATCTTCAATGGTATTTATGCTTCCGCCAACGGTTAAGGGTATAAATATTTCTTTCGCAACGTCCTGCAAAACATCTGTAAAAAGAGATCTGCCTTCGTGACTTGCAGTAATGTCATAAAAAACCAGCTCGTCAGCTCCGCTTGAATTATAGAATTTTGCAAGCTCCACAGGGGAAGCAATTTCTTTTATTCCTTTAAAATTCACACCCTTGCACACTTTGCCGTCGCGTATGTCAAGACAAGGGATAATTCTTTTTGTAATCATATATCCTCCGCAAGTTCTAAAACACGTTTTAAATCAAGCTTCTTTTCGTAAATTGCTTTGCCTACAATAGCACCGTAGGTGCCTATTTTGCAAAGCTCGCAAATTTCGTTTTCGAACGAAATACCGCCCGAAGCTATTATGTTAAGATTTTCAATCTTTGCGAGTTCTTTGTAAATATCAAGGTTTGTGCCAGAAAGTGCCCCGTCTTTTGAAATATCTGTGTAAATTACGGTGCCAACACCTAAAGATGCAAGCTCACGACAAAAATCAATACCGTTTTTTTCTGTGCTTTCAAGCCAGCCTGAAATTGCAACATTTCCGTTTTTGGTGTCAACCCCAACGGCAATTTTTTCTTTATAAACAGATAGAGCTTCTTTTAAAAATTCAGGGTCTTGTAAAGCGGCTGTGCCTATTATGGCACGGTTTATGCCTATGTTGATATAATCTTTAATCCTTTCCATATTTCTTATACCGCCGCCAAGCTCGGTAAAAAGAGAACAGGAAGAATTTATTTTTTCAATAACATCAAAATTTTTTGGAGAACCTTCTTTTGCACCATCAAGGTCAACAATATGAAGATTTGATGCCCCTGCATCTTCAAATTGCTTTGCAATTTCAACAGGGTTATCAGAATATGAAGTCATATTGTTGTAGTCGCCGAATTTTAATCTTACAACTCGACCGTCTCGCAAATCTATTGCAGGAAAAATTTTCATAATTAAACCTCCGTAAAGCCCTTTAAAATGGCAAGACCTACATCCCCGCTTTTTTCAGGATGAAACTGTGTGCCGAAAACATTGCCGCTCGCAACAATACCTGCAACGTCAACACCGTAGTTTGAAGTTGCAACCAAAGCTTCATCGCAATTTTTTGCATAGTATGAATGAACGTAGTAAACGTAGTCACCATTCTTTATATATTTAAGCAAAGGGGAGTCTTTTACAAAATCAAGTTTGTTCCAGCCCATGTGAGGAACAGTTAGGCAAATATCTTCTTCCAAAGGGCATACATCGCCCTTTATAAGACCTAAACCCTTGTGCTCGCCGTACTCGTAGCTCTTTTCAAATAAAAGCTGCATACCAAGGCAAATACCCAAAATGGGCTTACCTCTTTTCGCCTGATCACATACAAGGTCTGCCATACCCGAATTAAATAAAAGCTTTGCGGCATCTTCAAAAGCACCGACGCCAGGAAGAATAATGCGGTCAGCCTGTTCAATTTTTTGTTTATCGGAGGTAAATTCAAATTCAGCACCGATAGCTTTTAAGGATGCTGAAACCGAAAAAATATTACCTACACCGTAATCGATTAAAGCTATCATAAAATTGTGCCTTTCGTTGAGGGAATTGAATTTTTATCACGTTCGTTTACGCTGACTGCCGCACTTAAAGTACGGGCAAAGGATTTAAAAGCACCTTCAATAATGTGGTGCGAATTTTTACCTGCAAGTTGTTTGATGTGTAAAGAACAACCCAAAGCGCGTGTGAACGCAAGGAAAAATTCATCAACAAGCTCTGTTTCAAATGTTCCGAGCTTTTTAGTTGTAATATCAAGGTCGGAAGCATAAAAACTACGTCCTCCGATGTCTATGGAAGTTAAAATTAAAGTTTCATCCATAGGAAGGATAAAAAATCCGTATCGTGTAATGCCGCGCATATCGCCCAAAGCTTCTTTTACGGCGTTACCTAGAACAATACCGCAATCTTCAACTGTGTGGTGTGCATCAACTACCATGTCGCCTTTGCAACAAATATTTAAATCAAACATTGCATGCTTTGCCAACAAAGTGAGCATGTGGTCAAAAAAACCGCATCCTGTATCGATTTGTGAACTTCCTGTTCCGTCAAGATTTAAAGTAAGTTCAATTTGTGTTTCGTTTGTGTTTCTTTTTATACTGGAGCTTCTCATATTAAACCCTCCGTAATAAGTTTTATTTTATAGATAAAGAATTCCATTTCTTCATCAGTACCAATGCTTATTCTTATAAAATCAGAAATACGCTCGCTCGAAAAATGTCTTATTAAAATACCTTCATCCTTTAATTTCAAATAAAGCTTTTCGCCATCAATCAAAGGATGCTTTGCAAAAATGAAATTGGTTTTTGAAGGAAGAACAAAGAACCCTAAATCATTCAAAGACTTTGAAGTTTTTTCTCTTGTATCAATAACCTTTTTCACACAATTCTTAAAATAAGATACATCTTTCATCGCAGCTTGTCCTGCCAAAAGAGATAGCCTGTTTATGTTATATGGATTAAAAGAATATTTCATTTTATTCAAATCCGAAATAAGCTCTTTGTTTCCTATAGCAAAACCTATTCTCGCACCCGCAAGACTTCTTGATTTTGAAAAGGTGGAAACAACAAGTAGATTTTCGTACTTTTCAGTAAGTTTTACTGCACTTTCACATCCAAAATCAACATAAGCTTCATCAATAATTATAACGCTATCGATATTTTGATTTACAATTTCTTCAATTTCCGATAAAGAAAGAGCAAGACCGGTAGGTGCATTGGGGTTTGCAATAAAAATTGCTTTGTGTTTTTGGTAGTAATCTTTTGGATTTATACTAAAATTATCGCAAAGCGGTATAGTCTCATAGCTAACATCAAACAAAGCTGCAAAAACCTTATAAAAACCATAAGTTATATCGGCAAAACAAGCGCCGTTTTGGCAGAATGCCAAAAAGCAAAATGCCAAAATTTCGTCAGAACCATTACCTGCTATAACATTTTCAGGCAAAACCGAATAGTTTTTTGCAATAGCCGAAACAAGACCTGTCAAAGTAGGGTCGGGGTAAAGCTTTAAGTTAGATTTTTCAATATCGTTTATTGCATCTAAAACCATTGGCGAAGGTGGATATGGGTTTTCGTTTGTGTTTAGCTTTATGTATTTTTTGTCAATTGGCTGTTCGCCCGGAGTATAGGCACAAAGCGAAGAATATTTATCATTTAAAAATCTGCTCATTTCTGATTCTCCATTCTTACACCTACAGCATTTGCGTGGGCATCAAGACCTTCTCTTTGGGCAAAGTCCATAATTTTATCTCCTATTTCACAAAGCGCGCGACTTGAATATTCAATAAACGAAGATTTTTTGATAAAATCATCAACCGATAAAGGAGACGAAAACTTTGCAGTACCTGAGGTTGGCAAAGTATGATTTGGACCTGCCATATAATCGCCAAGAGATTCAGGAGTATTTTTGCCTATAAAAATACTTCCTGCATTTTTAACAAGGTCAAGATAGTCACGGGCATTTTCAATACAAAGCTCCAAATGTTCGGGAGCAATAAAGTTTGCCGCTTCAATAACCTGATAAATACTGTCACATATAATTATTTTGCCATTATTATCAATGGATTCTCTTGCTATTTCATATCTTGGTAATTTTGCAAGCTGCAATTCAACTTCGTTTGCAACCTTTTCTGCAAGCTCTTCGGAATCTGTGCACAATACTGCCGAGGCCATTTTGTCGTGTTCTGCCTGTGAAAGAAGGTCTGCAGCAACAAAAGAGGGGTTTGCAGTTTTATCTGCACAAACTAAAATTTCACTTGGACCGGCAATCATATCAATACTTACTCTTCCAAAGACCTGACGTTTTGCAGTGGCTACAAAAATATTACCGGGACCTACTATTTTATAAACACGGGGAACAGTTTCTGTTCCATAAGCCAAAGCTGCAACGGCCTGAGCACCGCCTATTTTAAAAATCCTGTCAACGCCTGCAATTTTTGCGGCAGAAAGCACATGAGGATTTATTTTGCCGTCCTTACCTGGTGGTGTTACCATTACAATTTCAGATACACCCGCAGTTTTTGCAGGAATTGCATTCATTAAAACTGTGCTAGGGTAGCTTGCAGTACCGCCGGGAACATAAATACCAACCTTTTCAATGGGAGTTATTTTTTGTCCAAGTAAAATATCATCTGCAGGAGAAAAAGAAAATCCGCTTCGTACCTGTTTTTTGTGAAATTCAGATATATTTTTGTGCGCAAGCTTCAAGGTTTCAATAAATTTTGCATCTGTACTTTCAAAAGCTTCGTTAATTTCTTCCTCTGTTACTTCTAAAGAAGAAAGTGATACCTTGTCAAACTTTTCTTCGTACTCAAAAAGAGCCGCATCGCCTCTTTTTGCAACCTCAAAAACAATGTCCGAAACAATTTTTTCTATATTTTCAAAAGTTTCTTCATTTCTTGCAAAGATATCTTCTAATTTTATTTCGGATAATTTGTAAGTTTTAATCATTTATAGTTACCTCTGAAAGACCTTCAAGAATTTGTGTTATTTCACGGTTTTTAAATTTAAAACTGCTTTTATTTGCAATAAACACAGCGTTTACAGGAGCCACTGTTTCAAAAACTTTCATATCATTTTCTTTTAATGTGGAGCCTGTTTCAACAATATCTACAATAACGTCCGAAAGACCTACTGCAGCAGCAAGCTCAACAGAACCATTAAGTTTTATTATTTCTATGTTTCTGTTTTGTTTGCGATAATACTTTGCAGCAACGTGAGGATACTTTGTTGCAACCTTCAAAACGCTTTCGTTATCGGGAACATAATCATTTTTTGCAGCAACAGCAAGCGAACATTTACCAAGATTTAAGTCTAAAAGCTCGTAAACATCGGGTTCTGTTTCAAGCAAAACATCTTTTCCAACAACGCCGATATCGGCAACCCCGTGCGATACATATATTCCAACATCACTTGGTTTAATAAGCTGATAGCGTACGCCGTTTTCTTTGTTTTCTATTACAAGTTTTCTGTTTTCGCTGTAAAACTCGGGGCAGGCAAGACCGAGCGATTCAAAAAGCGAAAAAACCTGATTTCCAAGTCTGCCTTTAGGCAATGCAATATTAAGCATTTTCGGTCACCTCCACAGAGTCTTCTTTTATATAAAACAAGGTTTTTGCGTTTGTTTTTGTTGATGTTTGAACATTAAAGGATTTACCTTCAGCGTAAAGCTTGTTTACAGTTTCAAAAAGTAATGAGAGATTACTTTTTTCGTTGTATATAACTGCAATGTCAGCATTTTTATTTTTTAATTTGCCTAAAAATCTTTCTATTGAGTCAAAGTAAACGGCAAAACCTATTGCCTGTAAATCATTTTTATTCATTTTAGTAAGCAGACCGTCGTAACGCCCGCCACTTAAAACCGAGTGGGGTATTCCTTCTATAAATCCCGAAAAAACAAGTCCGTTATAATATTCGGTATCATTTATAATTGAAAAATCAATATAAAGCTTGTTTTCAAATCCAGAATTTGAAAGAAGAGTGTAAAGCTGTTCCATTTCAAGATAAGCCCGTTGCATTTTTTCGGAACAAACAATATTTTTAAGTTCATCAAGCGATGAGGCAGAGGATAAAGCAATAAACTTTTCAGCAAAATCTTCTGAAACATTTTTTTCGTTACAGTAAAGCTTTATGCTGCGTGCATTTTTTTGTGCAAGGAACTTAAGCATACCATGCGAGTGTAAAGGTAATCCCGCAGCTTCAAAAAGAGCAGTAAGGAAGCCTACATGTGCAACAGAAAGAAGATGATTTGCCGAAATACAATCTAAAGTACGCATTGCAAGAGATAAAACCTCGCACATAACATACATGTCAACTTTACCTACATATTCAAGTCCTGTTTGAGGAATCTCGCGAATTTCATGGCTTGCCTTGGAAACACGATAAACATTTTCTGTGTAAAAACGCTTATCGGGAACAAGTGCAGTAGCCGGAGTGTTTTTAAGAATGCTTAAAGTTATGTCAGGCTTTAATGCCATAAGCTTTCCGTCAAGTCCGGGGAAAGTAATTATATGTTCCCCTCTTAAAAAACTTTTATTTTCAAGATAAAAATCATATTCTTCAAATTTTTCCATACGAAACTTTTTGTACCCGAACTGGCTGTAAAGTTGTTCAAGTAAAAAAGGAATTTGTTCATCTTTTCTTAAATTTTCAATATTAAAGCGCATAAAATTTCACCTCATGGGACACAGTATAGCACGTTTTAACACTTTAGTCAAGTAAAACACTAAAGTTTTTCTGTAAGATTTCTATTTTTTTTGAAAAAGATAATAAGCGGAAGTCCTAAAATGCTACAAGAAAGAACTTCGCCGGCAAAAATCGTAGCAAAAAAGAAATATATTCCGCCTTCAGAGGGATATACAAAGGCGAGTATAAAAGGAAGAATTAAAGTGTTTGCAAGCACGGGCGGAATAGATGCAAGATATGGCTTTTTTGAAAGTTTTGATGTAAAAAAAGCACCTATTAAAGTTGCAAGACTGCCAAAAATAATATCAGGTAAAGCAGCACCTGTTACAATGTTTGAAATAAGGCACCCTAAAAAAAGACCGGGAATTGCTGATGGGAAAAAGGCTGGGAGAACACATAATGCTTCTGAAAATCGGATACCGCTTGAAAGACCAAATAATAATGCTGAAATATATGTAAGAACAACATAAAGTGAGGCAATTAAAGCGGCACGGGTAATGTACTTTGTTCTAAATTTCATAATAAAAACCTCCATATTTAAAATATTTTATCACAGAATAACTTATAATTCAACAATAAATATATATTTTTATAATATAAAAAACTTCAGCCTAAAAAAGACTGAAGGAAAATATGTTATATTTTTTTAAATTCAATTCCGCTATAATAATTTTTAAGTATATCTTTATAAGAGTATCCTTCCTCTGCAAAGCCTTTTGCACCGTATTGACTCATTCCTATGCCGTGCCCATAACCTGTAACATGAAAAATCATTGCATCAGGCAAAGCTTCAATTTCAAAATTTGATGAGTTTAGTGAAAAAAGGGAGCGTATTTCAGTACCTTTAAAGGTTTTGTCGCCAATCGTTATACTTTTAACACTGCCACCATCCGAGCGGATAATGTCGCTTATTTTTGTGGACCCCACAGCTTTTTCAAAATCAGCAATGCTTACAGTTACATCAGAAGTATACTTTGGAGAAGCTTCATCTCCATGACTTTCAACACTTTGAAGATAGGGGAGTTCGCCACCCCATACATCAGCCGAATTTTCGGTTCTTCCGCCGTTTGTGGAATGAAAAACGGCTAAAATGGGTTCTTCGTTAAAAACCATTATTTCTCCTTCTGTTTCTTTGATGGCAGATTTCAATGTTTTTTCATACATTTTAAACCAGTCTTTGCCGAATTTTTCGGTTATTTGTTCATCCGAAAGCCATGCTTTGCAATGTGCACTGTCTGTGCAAAGATCAGCGTCGGGATGAACATCATTTTTTTCTTGCATTTTATTTAAAGCATAAGTTCGGGCTGCAACCGCCTGGGCCTTTAACGCTTCTTTTGGAAACGAGGCAGGCATTTCTCCTGCAAGCACCCCAAAAAGATAATCTTCCAAAACAAAACTTTCAACATTTCCAGTTTCTTTAATAAGTACAGTTATTTCCTGATTCAGAGAGGATTTATTATCACGAGCCCAGAAAAGAGAAACCATCAAAGGAAGAATTATAATAACAAAAATCAAAGATATAAAAAACAGAAAAACCTTTTTCAAAACCTGTCCTCCTTACAAAGTGCTATTATTAACTTATGTCAGAAAAGAACAGAATATTAAAAGTGGGATGTAAAAAATTTTTTACGTCCCACTTTTAATTATTTTTTTATGTATACAAGACCAACAGCTCCCGGACCTACATGAGCACCGATAGCGGCACCTATGTTATAAATACCTGTGGGAGTTATGTTTTGCTCATTCGTTTCAAGCATATTGGCAAATTTTAATGCGTTTTCATTTTCGTGAGTATAAACAAGATATACAGGGTAATTTGTATCGGCGGGATTGTCTTCAAGCCATTCAAGCATATATCTTGAGCCTTTTACTCTTCCCATAACCTTTGCGGGTATTGCTATTTTACCTTCTTCGTTTACACTTATAATAGGCTTTATATTCATAGCACTTCCCAATGTATAAGAAAGACCCGATATTCTTCCGCCTTTATGTAAATATTCAAGGGTATCTATGCAAGCAATTATACTTATTTTGGAACGTAAAACTTCAAGCTCCGAAACTATTTCGCTAAGACTTTTTCCTTGCTCACGCATTGAAACCGCAACTTCAACCAAGATTCGTTGACCGGCAGTAGCACTCAAACTGTCAAAAACAAAACAATTTTCATATTCAAGGGTTTGCTTTATGAGATTTACAGTCTGATAAGTTCCGCTTAAAGCAGAGGATAAAGTTATAACAAGACATTCATCGCCGTTTTTTTGAGCCTCTTCCATAACTTCTGTGTAGTAAGCGGGGGAAGGCTGCGATGTTGTAGGAACTTTATCACAACTTTGTAAAAGTTCGTAAAAACGGTCTTTTGTAATATCAACATTTTCTCTATATTCAGCATCCCCAAAACTTACATTGATAGGGGCACAGAAAATATTAAGCTTTTCTAAATCTTTCGGCTCAAAATCAGCGGCCGAATCTGTTATAATTCTTAACATAAAAACCTGCTTTCTTTCAATTCTTATATTGCTTTGTAATTAAAACGAGGTTATTCGTTAGAAGACGGAGAAGTATTTTGTTCAATATTTCCGTCAATAATTGTATTTGAATGCACATTACAGGTAAGCGAGCATACAATACCGGCTTCTTCATCTGCAGTTTCCTGTGCATCTGTGGCAGAAACATCTATCTTTTCAGGACAAGAGTCGGTAGCCTGCATACGTGTTTGTGCACAAAGAGTATATGCCTTATGCATATCGCAACTTTCTGACGGAATTGATGAAGACGGCATCCAGTCGTGAGATACACCGGCAGAGCCTACAGCTATTGAACAAAGCTCGGTAGCACGTTTTCCACTTACAGAACAAACAGAAGCCTGCGAAAGTCCTGAAGTTTTCAAAACGTCAGAAAATCTTTTGTACTTCAAATCTTTGTGAACGTCGCTCATAATATTCTTCCATATAGATACAGCCGGGTTATATCCAACCGAGGGAAGAGATTTTTGAGCATCATATCCAAACCATACAGCCCCCACATAGTAAGGTGTGTATCCAACAAACCAACGATCAATATCAGCTGTTGTAGTACCTGTTTTACCTGCAGTTTCGCAAGTGGAAAGACCTGCACCGCCACCTGTACCGCCAGAAACAACATCACAAAGCATATCAGTAATCATAAAAGCAGTAGATTCGCTCATTGCAATATTTGTTTCCGAAGGGTCATTGTCTATTAAAACATTATCGTTGTAATCGTGTATTTCTGTATATGTTGTAGGTTGTGTGTATATACCTTTATTCACAAAAGGAGTATAAGCGGCACACATTTCCAAAACAGTTACGCCATCAGTTAAACCGCCAAGAGAAAGTGAACTCAAGTTTTTGTCCGAAAATACTTTGCCGTTCTGGTCAGTACGCGATTCGACCAATGTAGACATTGAAAGGTTGTCACTTAAAAAGTCAAATGAATTTTCAATACCAAGTTTATCTAATACTCTTACGGCAGGAATATTCAAAGATCTTTTTACAGCTTCTCTTACCGTAACAGAAGCTGAAACTGAATGGTCGCTATTATGAGGAGTCCAACCTGCAAAAGTAACAGAAGTATTTGCAACTGCAGTAGCAGGAGTTACTACATTATACTCAATAGCAGGAGCATAAACGGCGATTGGTTTTATTGAGGAACCGGGCTGACGCAAGGTTTGTGTAGCACGGTTCAAGGTTCTGTCGGCAAGTTTTTCGCCTCTACCGCCAACAAGACCTACAATATGTCCTGTATATGGGTCAATAACAACCATAGAAGATTCCGGCTGAACATCTCCGGGATACTTCGGGAAGTTTGACGAATCCTCATAATAATCTTCCATTGTATCCTGAATGTCAACATTGATAGTAGAATAAATTTTAAGTCCGCCCGAATATAGTTTCTTCAAAGCTATCTGCTTTGTATATCCGCATTTTGTCTGCAAATCTTCTAAAACCTCTTCGATCACGGCATCAACAAAGTATGAATGACTTGACAGGGTTTTCTGTTCAGTGTTTACAACAAAATTCAATTCTTCAACCAAAGCGTTTTCATATTCGCCCTGACTTATAAGTTCAAGTTCAAGCATTTTTGCAAGAACAATTTTTTGTTTTTCTTTATTGTTTTCAAAGTTTATTAACGGATCATATTTTGTAGGATACTGAGTAATACCTGCAAGACATGCAGATTCAGCAAGAGTAAGGTCTTTTGCGTCCTTATCAAAATATAAGTTTGCCGCTGCCTGAACACCGTTACATTGCTGACTCAAATAAATGGTGTTAAGGTAAAGCTCGAGAATATCGTCTTTTTCGTAATCACTTTCAATTTTTAAAGCACGGTAGATTTCCCTTATTTTTCTAGGAACTTGTCTTGCATCATCTTTTGTAATATTTTTAACCAGCTGCTGTGTTATAGTACTTCCGCCATACGACGAATCGCCCTTAAAAATAAAGTTTGCAGTAGCACTTATTGTACGGCCTAAATCTATACCGTGGTGGGAATAGAAACGTTCGTCCTCAATAGCAACAATAGCATCCTTCATATAAGGCGAAATATTTTCAAGGTCAACCCATGTTCTGTTTTCTTCATCGTAGAGTCTTTCAAGTTCAACAAACTCGCCAGTTTCCGGGTCTTTTGCATATATTATACTCGAAAAATTCATAGAGGCCGATTTTATATCAATATCATCAGCATCATACACTATTTTTATAACCATTATTATGCAAAAAACAAATAAAACGGCAAGGAAAATGCCAAAAATACGCATAAAGTATTTTAAAAACTGCTTAAAAGAACTTTTAAAATCCAAAGGACCACCTCCTTATTCTTTATAATGATAACTTAAAAAAATTAAGAAATTATTACAAACGCTATTTAAAGTGAATAAAATGGAAGAGCGAGGGGAAATATACAAAAAAAGGAGGATAAAATATGAAACTTAAATGGACAATATTTTATATGTTGATATGCATTGTTACCTTTTTTGGTGGAATTTATGCCGGGATAAGATACGAAAATAAAATAGTACAAAAATCTGTATTGTCAGCAAAGCAGGAAGAAGCAGTACAAACAAAAAAAGAAATAGTTCTTGCAAAGGAAGAAAAAGAAGAGGAAGAAGAACCAGCACAGATTTTTGAAGAATCATTTATGCTTTATGCAACTGACGGCGGAATAAATCTATATAAACTTAAAAGCAACGGGGAAACCGAATTTGTCAGTGAATATAAAGCCGACCTTGCATCCATTCCCTCAGCCGATTATCAAAATCTTTGTAAAGGAATAAGTGTAAAAAGCAGAGAAGAGGCGTTGAGTCTTATAGAGGATTTTATAAGTTGAAAAGATAATTAAAAGATATCCTTGATATCCACAAGATATAGCAGGGATATCTTTTTTAGTGTAAAATTCCAAAAAATGCTTTACTTTAAAAAAATAATGTGTTATAATTTCTTATGTCTTAAAAAATTTAATTAGTTAAAGGAGTAAAACGATGAAGAAAATAATTACATTATTACTTGCTGTTGCTATGATTTTTGCATTTGCAGCATGCAGCCAGACAAACAACGAAACAGGAAAAATCGAAAATAACGGACAGGATGCTTCATGGGATTACATAGCTGAAAAAGGCGAACTTATAGTTGGTCTTGATGCAACATTTGCACCTATGGGATTTACTGACGAAGAAGGCAATATCGTAGGTTTTGATATTGACCTTGCACAGGCAGTAGCAAAAAATCTTGGCGTTAGCGTAAAATTCCAGCCTATCGATTGGGATGCAAAGGAAATGGAACTTTCCGAAAAGAAAATTGACCTTATCTGGAACGGTATGTCAGCAACTCCCGAAAGAAAAGAAAGCATGAACCTTTCAGATGCTTACCTCAATAACTCAATTGTTATTATGACAGTAGCAGGTTCCGATATTAAGACAAAGGAAGACCTTGCAGGCAAGAAAGTAGGCACACAGGTAGAAAGTGCAGCACTCGAAGTTATTGAAGCTGACGCATGTGCAGAAACATTTGCTGACCTCGTTCAGTACGGCAGTTATGACGAAGCTATCATGGACCTTGAAATAGGCCGTGTAGACGCAGTAGTAATAGACAAGGTTGTAGGTAAATATAAATCAGCAGCAGCACCCAACAAGTATGCTTTTGCTGAAGAAGATTTCGGCGAAGACCTTTATGCTATCGGCATGAGAAAAGGCGACGATGCATTAACAGCAAAAATTAACGAAGCAATGAAGGCTGTTATCGAAAGCGGCGAAGCTACAACAATTTCTGAAGAATGGTTCGGAGATGACGTTGTTATAAGAAACTAACAAAATAAAGATTTAGCGTGCGGCTTTGCCCGCACGCTAAACATTATGTACACGGAGATAGTAAAGTGGAGTTTTTAACGTATGTGGCAGACATTATGCCTGCACTTTTAAAAGGATTATTAGTAACATTAAAGCTTTTTGGATATACAGTTGTATGTGCGCTTCCACTCGGCCTTTTGATTTCTCTTATGAGCATTTCAAAAATACACCCTATAAAGTGGCTTGCAAAAATTTACATACTGGTGTTGCGCGGTACACCGCTTATGCTCCAGCTTTTTTTCGTGTACTTTATTCTTCCCAGAATCGGTATCACTTTAGACAGATTTGATTCTGCTGCAACAGCTTTTATATTAAACTATGCAGCATATTTTGCAGAGATATACAGAGGGGGAATTGAATCGGTAGACCATGGTCAGTATGATGCCGCAAAGGCACTCGGCTTTAATACAAAGCAGACTATGAGTCTTATAGTTATTCCGCAGATGCTTCGCAGCATAATTCCTCCGATTTCAAACGAAGTAATAACCCTTATTAAGGATACAGCTCTTGTTACAGTTTTAGGCGTTCACGAGCTTTTACAAGCAGCCCGTTCTGCAGTAAACCGCGACGTAACACCTATGCCATACCTTGTAGTAGCGTGTATGTATCTTGTAATGGTAATGCTTATGACATTTGTGTTTGGCAGAATCGAGAAAAAACTGTCAAAGCATAATAAAAGATAAAAAACACTTGATTTTTATTTTGATGTGTGGTATCATATATATCGTTGCACAAGGCCCCATTGTCTAGTGGCCTAGGACGTTGCCCTCTCACGGCAAAAACCGGGGTTCGAGTCCCCGTGGGGTCACCAAAAAGAAACGACAAT
>JAZNQL010000022.1:0-2363 GCA_045590155.1 Clostridia bacterium
TGCGTTTTCGTATTCTTTTTTATACAAATATGGCACCATACTGTGCACAAATTCATATGCTTTATGCTCCATTTGCGAAGGGGGAATATTTTTTATTATATTTACTGATTTTTCTGCATCTTTTTTTGTTTCTTCCATTCCTGAAACAAATGTTACAGAGGCGCTTTCTCCGCATTTTATACTCATAACTATTTTATAGGCAAAACATGGGTCAAGCGAAGGAGTATTATTTAAGCTTTTTGAATTAAAGGCTTTTGCAGTATACGGGGAATTGCATCTTCCTAAAAATTCTTCTCTGCTGGCTGTAAAGGATATATTTTTACAATCGCCTTCTACTAACGGCACTGTATATCCCACAAATGTTTTTTCTTGTTCGGAACGTTTTCTTCTCTCGGCATAAAAAACATTGTCGACATTTTCGATTTTTACAAACATATTAGAAAATTCATTGTGTGCAAGCTGCGCATCGATTGTTGTTAAAGATATTTCGGTGTAAAAATATATCTCAAATTCTGCATCTTCTCCCTCGTTTATAATGGTAATACGTCTGCTTTCTGCATTTACATCTGGCAAAACACAAACAGATGTTTTTATTTTTGCATTGTCAAAAGTATTACTGTATTCTGCTTTATGATTTGTAAAAACAGTTTTTCCGTCGTAAGCATCTGTAATTTTATCATCTTTTTTTACAAATAAAAGTTGTCCAGCTTTTTCGGCAGGATTATGATAAAACTTGTTAAAACGAATATTACCTATACAGCTATATCCGTTACCGAAGGTATCGGTTATTACATTGTACGAGCCGTTTGAAAGAATGTGCAAAGGAGGCGGCATAAGTTTGTTTTCGTAAACTCGCACACATTCTTCAAATAAAATTTTTTCTGTTTTTACTGGGGTTAGTCTTTCTTTATATTCTTTTGTAAGGCGAACTCTTACGGGGACTCTTTCTTTTAACAAAGGTTCTGCACTTTCTACAACCGAAATTGAGTGAAAACGCTTTTGCAATATATTGTCTTTTAATACATTGCAGATTGAGGCAAGGCTCATTCCCTGATGATGCGCCATATAACTTTTTACTATACCTACTCCTTTTATATCTTTAGGAGAAAAATCTATTGCTTCAAAAAATCCGTACTCGTCGAGTGCTCCGAGTTTTTCGATTTTTTGCATGTTTTCAAGTGCGGAATTTGTGTCTTCCATAAGAGCAAGCAATGTGGCATAGGGTGCTATTACTGCATCCTCTGATAGTCCGTGTTTGAGACCGAGTTCAGGAATTCCAAATGCTTTGTACTGATAGTTTTGATCTGCATCAAAGCTATAATAGCCCGACTCTGAAATTCCCCATGGGATATGCCTTTTTCTTCCGTACTTTTTTTGGCAAAGCAATGTGAACCAATAGCTTTCTGACAAAAGCGTGTTTTTGTATTTTTTCATCACTATATTCGGCATAAGATACTCAAACATAGTACCTGTCCACGAAACAAGTCCTTTATATCGGTCGCTTGTGGTAAGACTTCTGCCAAGTCGGAACCAATGTTTATATGGAACTTCTCCTCTTGCGATTGCAATAAAGCTTGTTGCTCTTGCCTCGCTTGCAAGTAGATCGTAATAGGAATTTGTAAGGCAATTTTCTTCTGCATTATACCCTATTGAGAAAAGTTCTTTTTTTTCAGAATACAGAGGTTTTAATAATGTATTATCGGCTATTTCTTCAAGCTTTTCAGCAAGCTCAAATTCCCCGTATTCACGCAGTCCTTCTGCCACAGTTAAAAGGTAACAGAGAAAATTCCCACTGTCAACGGTTGAAACGTATCTTGGTTTTAAAGGCTTTAAGGTTTTTGTATCGTACCAATTATAAAGATTCCCTTTCCATTTTTCGAGCTTTTGTATGGTTTGGGTCATTTTTGATATGCGGATAAGCATTTCATTTTTATCTATAAAACCTAAATCTGCGGCACACAAAACCGAAAGCATACCAAACCCTATATTTGTGGGACTTGTGCGGTGTGCCACTCCCTTATAGGGATTTATTTGCACGTTATCGGGCGGAAGATAATTTTCGCCTTCGTTCATATATCGGTCGAAAAAACGCCATATTCTGCTTGCTATTTCGTACAAGCTATCCTTTTGTTTTTCGGAAAGGGTGTATGTTTTTTCGCCTTTGTCACGGCTTACAAGCCATGCTATTGCAGGTGCCGTTGCCCAGATTGTTGCAAAGATTGCTGCTATTCCAATTCCGTTTTTACCAAAAATCAGTGACGAAAGAAAAACTATTGCCGCAATTATAACACTCGATAACATTCTGGTATAATATGCCACAAGAGAATCTTTGTTCTTTTTGTCGGCATCGGCAGCGGTTACCC
>JAZNQL010000023.1:0-3638 GCA_045590155.1 Clostridia bacterium
AGGTCATTGATGATGCGATATATTATTTTAATTTCATAAAACCTATACGCAAACTAAAAAGAAAACCGCCTGTTCAATACAGAATCGAACAGGCAGCTTAAAATATTCTTTTTTGTGTCTACAAAGTATTGACTACTTCAGCTTAAGCCTCTCTTTTATTTATTCTTAAAATCTGAAATCGCGTATTCCGTTTTGTATTTTTTCAAGGTTTTCCTTGCAGATTTCTTTAACTCTTTCTTTGGGAATATTGCTAAGCTCTGCCTCAATAAGAGCTTCTCCAATTTTTTTTGTATCCTCAGATGCGTAATCCATCAAAAATTCTTTTAATGTCATCAGCGCATTGGGATGACAGCAGTTCTGGATTTGTCCTGATTTGCAAAGCGACATAAAGCGATCTCCGGTTCGTCCCTCGCGGTAACACGCTGTACAGAAGGAGGGAATATACCCCAGCTCCATCAGCCATTTTACAACTTCATCAAGCGTTCTTGTATCGGAAACGTCAAACTGCTCGCTGTCATGGGGGCGTTCCTCTTCAGTATAACCGCCAACAGATGTTCTTGACGCACCGCTTATCTGCGATACACCAAGACGGATAACCTTTTCGCGAACTGCCTGGCTTTCACGTGTGGAAATAATCATACCCGTATAGGGTGTGGAAATTCGTATAAGAGCACATATCTTTGCAAAGGTTTCATCGTCAATTCCGTTATCAAAAACGCTGGGGTCAATATCGTCAGCTTTTTTTATTCTTGGTACACTGATTGTGTGCGGACCTACGCCGTGCACTGCTTCAAGATGCTCTCTGTGCATCAAAAGCGCAGCAAACTCATACTTATAAAGCTCAAGACCAAAAAGTACGCCAAGACCAACATCGTCAATTCCGCCCTCCATAGCCCGGTCCATTGCTTCTGTGTGGTAGGCATAATCGTGCTTAGGTCCTGTCGGATGAAGCTTAAGATAGCTTTCCTTGTGATATGTTTCCTGAAAAAGAATATAGGTGCCGATGCCGGCATCCTTAAGCTTTCTGTAATTTTCTACGGTCGTTGCGGCAATATTTACATTAACGCGCCTTATAGCTCCGTTTTTATGCTTGATTGAATAAATGGTGTTTATACATTCAAGAATATATTCAATGGGGTTATTTACAGGGTCCTCGCCCGACTCAATCGCAAGGCGCTTGTGTCCCATATCCTGGAGTGCAACAACCTCTCTTCTTACCTCTTCCTGCGTCAGTTTTTTTCTTGCTATATGCTTGTTTTTTATGTGGTACGGACAGTACACACAACCATTTACGCAATAATTTGAAAGGTAAAGCGGTGCAAACATAACAATTCTGTTGCCGTAAAAGGCTTTTTTTATTTCTTCTGCAAGAGAGTACATTTCCTGCACTTTTTCGGGAATTTCACAAGCAAGAAGTACAGACGCTTCGCGGTGAGTAAGTCCCTCGCAGAAAGTACCGTTATCTTTTTTCTTAGGTCTTGCCTTATCAAGAATAGCATCAATAAGTTCAATATTATTTTTGTTTTCCTCTGCATAAGCTAAAGTCGCACGAACTTCTTCATCGCTGATAAACTCTTCAGCAATCATTGATTTAGGATTATACATAGTCAAACTTCCTTTCCTAGATGTCTTTTATTTGCCAGTCAATAGGGGGAGAAAGAAGCGAAATAAGTATCTCGTTCGCTTTTTTGAAGTGCCCGCACCCCATAAATCCACGAGATGCTGAAAGAGGGCTTGGATGTGCCGCCTCAAGCACATAATGGTTTTTGTTTGTAATCAGTTCTTTCTTTTTGCGGGCGTTATTCCCCCACAAGAGAAAAATAACAGGATTTTGACGCATATTAAGCTGACGGATAATTTCATCGGTAAATATTTCCCAGCCTTTTCCGTGGTGGCTGTTAGCTTCGCCCCCCCGTACAGTAAGGACGGTGTTTAAAAGAAGCACTCCTTGCTCTGCCCAACTTAATAAATAGCCGTTGTTTGGAATAGTGCAACCAAGATTTGAATTAAGTTCCTTATACATATTAAGAAGTGACGGAGGAATATGAACGCCCGGCTTTACCGAAAACGCCATGCCGTGTGCCTGTCCTGGTTCGTGATAGGGGTCCTGACCCAAAATAACAACCTTTACTTTAGAGTAAGGCGTAGCCTTAAGTGCTGAAAAAAGGTCATACATATCGGGGTAAACAGGCCCTTTGGCATATTCCTCTTTTAAAAATCTTCTCAGACGAAGGTAATAGTCCTTCTCAAATTCCATGCCAATTTTTTCATCCCAGTCGTTACCCAGCTTTACCACTATAAATTCACCTCTCTAAGATCTTTTTCATAACAGCATTACGAAAAATAACACCTCTGTGACTCGTGACACTTACTCCGTTTTCAGAAAACCCCATTTTAATGTAAAAGCCTTTGGCAGTTCTACTTGAATCAAGGCTAAGCTCATAAACGTTATGATTGACTGCCCACTCTTCAGCTTTTTTCATAAGAGATGAGGCAATTCCCTGCCGCAAAAAATCCTTGTGAGTATAAAGCCGGTTTATATAACCGCTTTTTTCCATGCTTATAAAACCAACAATCAGATTTCTTTTGAGTGCAACGAGGTTTACACATCCGTTAAGTGCCTTCTGAAATTTTATAAAATCAAACGAAGGGGGCGCCCATGCGTCAAGCTCCTTTTTAGAATAGTCATCCTTGCAGACAGTATGAACGCTGTCATATATCAATTTTATCACTTCACTATATTCATCGTCAAGCAGCTTTCTTATATACATATAAAAACGCCTCCGAAAAACTCAGTAAAACATAACCCACATACAAGTGTATGTGGGTTAGTCAAAATCAATTACTTAAATTTTCTTTTTCTTGCAGCTTCAGACTTCTTTTTACGTTTTACGCTGGGTTTTTCATAATGCTCTCTTTTTCTAACCTCGGACAATACGCCTGCTTTAGCACAAGAGCGCTTAAATCTCCTCAGGGCGCTATCTAAAGATTCATTATCTTTAACTCTGATCTCTGACATTTCATACCCTCCCCTCGCAGCACCTGCATAGCAGACTCTGCATAAAGTAACAAACTAATTATAACATAATTAACGTAACTGTCAAGAATTTTTTTAAAAATTTTTACAGAAAGATTTAGTTTGCCAGCAATAAAAAGGAAGGACACAGTTTCTGTTAATTAAAACTTCCCGAAAAAGAAGATGTCGGAGCTTGTTTTACCTATTATATTAGTTTAAGAATAAAACCGTTTGTGTTTGATTTTTTGTTTTTGGACTTCCTCTTATTTATATATGAAAGAAAAGCTTTAATAAACAGGCAGGTACTGATATAATACTGGAAAAATTTAAAATTTCAAAAAACATATTGACAAGTATATATGATATGTGCTAATATAGCATACGTTGTCGCGAAAAAACACTTTTTGAAAAAAACTAAAAAAAGTTTCAAAAAGGTGTTGACAAAGAGTAAAATGCGATGTATAATAAACAAGCTCGCTCAAAAAAGCGGGCGGTATGGAACCTTGAAAATTAAATAGCGTAAGGGCTCAAAAGAATTAAATTCATTTGAGATTAACTTTAGGCGAATACAAGCCAGACAGTACAGTAAACAACGTACAAAATTAGTTTAGAGCCAAAAACT
>JAZNQL010000024.1:0-3767 GCA_045590155.1 Clostridia bacterium
ATTTATTTCATTGAAAAACGATACAGTAAAAACTGTATCGTTTTTCTGGTGGAGATGAGGAGAGTTGAACTCCTGTCCGGCAAACTATCCGCACAGGCATCTCCGGGCGCAGTTTATGGTTGAAATTCCCTCAAACCAAAGCCCATAAACAAACTCTGATTTTCGGTAGCTTCATTATTCATGCCAAAGGCAAAGCTTACTTTGGTCACGTTCACTGCTAATGTGACACCCTATCCGCATCCGCAGTACTATGCGGTAGGACGGCAGCCTTTAGTTAGGCTGCAAATGCTAAATTATCGTTAGCGTTTAAATTTAATTTTAAGAGTTTTTAAAGAGGTCCCTTACCCCTGCCCGCTTCCCGTGGTTCAAACCCACCGTCGAAACCGTTACATCCCCATATATGTCCGCCAAAGACTTGCTTTGGCGGAAGTTCTGTTAAAGCCGGAGTTTTATTGTAACACCTTTAATCTTTTTTGTCAAGCAGTTCTTTTGCTGTTACGGCAAGCCCTGCTATATTCTGGAGTTCTGAAGGAACTATTATCTTTGTAGCCTTTCCGTCGGCAACCCTTTGGAGTGCTTCAAAACTCTTTAACGTTATAGCTTCTTTGGTAGGAGCAGCTTCATTTATAAGTCTTATACCTTCTGCTTCAGCTGTTCTTACCTTTATTATTGCTTCAGCCTCGCCTTCTGCCCTCTTTATTGAAGATTCTCTTTCGGCATCGGCACGCAAAATTGCAGATTCTCTTTCGCCTTCTGCAACAAGTATTGCAGCCTTCTTTTCGCCTTCGGCGCGAAGAATTGCTTCTCTTCGTTCACGCTCTGCTCTCATCTGTTTTTCCATTGCTTCCTGAATGTCTTTAGGCGGAATAATGTTTTTAAGCTCAACTCTGTTTATCTTTATTCCCCAGGGGTCTGTTGCTTCATCAAGGATAGCACGCATTCTTGTATTTACTGTGTCGCGCGAGGTCAAGGTTTCGTCAAGCTCCATATCACCTATGATATTACGCAAGGTTGTTGCTGTAAGATTTTCTATTGCCATCATAGGACGTTCAACGCCATAAGTATAGAGTTTCGGGTCGGTTATCTGGAAAAATACAACCGTATCAATTTGCATTGTTACATTGTCCTTTGTTATAACCGCCTGAGGTGCAAAATCTACCACTTGTTCCTTTAAAGGTACTTTTCGTGCAATTTTTTCAAAAAACGGAATCTGAAAATGCAAGCCTACATTCCAGGTTGTTTTATACGCACCAAGCCATTCAAGTACAAATGCGTATGCCTGAGGCACTATTTTTATGCAGCTTATAAACAAAATAACCGCAAAAAACAAAATCAAATATAAAATTATCATTTTTCTTCCTCCTTTGATACTACGGCTTTAACGCCTTCTATACCTACAATTTTAACCTTTGTTCCTTCTTCAATGTTGAAATCATCCGCACTTTTTGCAGACCAGATGCTTCCCATAACCTTTACCTGTCCTTTTCCTGAAATTCCATTTACCTCTTCTGTTATTATACCCTCTTGTCCTATAATTCTATCGGCATTTGTAGGTTGTTTTTGCTTTTTCTTATTTACCAATGGGAAAATAAGTGCAAGTGCCGCAAGCGACACCAAAACAAACACTGCTACTTGTATTGCTATAATAGAATTTAAGGATGCCGGAATTATTGCAAAAAGTGCTCCTATTCCAAACCAAACCGACACAAGATTTGCCGTACTTGCCTCCACCACAAACAAAACTACGGCAAGCATAAGCCAAAAAATCATCTGTTCATTCACCTTTTATCCCCTCCTTTATTTTTAAAAAAGCTGCATCTGCGGACTGTCATCGCCCTTTAAATAATATCCGCCCGAAGGTATACTTCTTGCCCTGTATTCTTCAAAGTTTACAACTTCGGCATCGTCTGCCTTGCAAAGCTTTTTAAGTGTGCTGCCTTTTTTAAGCTTCATTACCTGTATACCCTGCGAGTTTTTAGTTGTTTTTAATGTAATTTCCTTGCTGTTTATTACCATTATTTTATCAGCTGTGCTTACAAGTGCAACATCCATATCCTCAGGCGCAAACAAAACAGATACAAGAGGCGATACGGCACTGTATGCATTTATGAGCTTTTTACGATTAAGCTTTGTAGCATAGCTTTGCAAATCTATTTTTGCCACTTTTCCGTTTTCAAATGCAAACATTACAAAGCCTTTATAATCCAGTGTCGGCAAAGAATAAACAATTCTTTCATCATTGTCAAGCTGTAAAAGATTAGGCAAATATTCCCCAAGTGCACTTGCCTTGCAATCGTTTATTTCGCTTATTTTTACTTTATAAACATTTTGTTTGTTGCTGAACAAAAGAAGATCCGAACGGTTTGTACTTTCAAACTCACTTACTATAACGTCATCATCTTTAAGCTTTTGTTCAGATGCACTTCGAAGTGATACAAGAGAAATCTTCTTCAAATAGTTGTCTCTTGTAAAGAATATTTTCAAGTTATAATCTTCTATTTCTTCGGTTTCACTGTATACCGAAACTTCATTTTCTTCCAGAATTTCCGAGCATCTTTCTTTTGCATATTTTTGCTTTATTTCTTTTATTTCTGCAATTATGCACTTTTTAATCTCATTGTCGCTGTTTAAAATAGCTTCAAGCTTTTTAATTTCTTCGGCAAGATCATCTGTTTCAGCAGTTCTTTTTAAAATGTGCTGCTTGTTTAAATTACGAAGTTTTATTTCAGCAACAAACTCTGCCTGAAGCTTGTCAATTCCGAACCCCGACATTAAATTTGGTACAACCTCTGCATCTTCTTCTGTGTTTCTGATAATTGCAATAGCTTTGTCAATATCAAGCAAAATTTTACGAAGACCGAGTAAAAGATGCAGTTTTTCGGATTTTTTACCTATTTCAAACTTAAGTCTTCTTTCAACGCACTTCTTTCTAAAACGAAGCCATTCGTCCAAAATTCCTTTAACCCCAAGCACCATCGGCTTTCCATCTATAAGTATGTTGAAATTACAACCGAACGATGCCTCAAGCTCTGTCATCTTATAAAGCTTTGTCATAAGCTTGTCAGGGTCTGTGCCTCTTTTTATATCTATTGTAAGTTTCAGACCGCTCAAATCGGTTTCGTCACGGATATCTGTAATTTCTCTTATTTTGTTTTCTTTTATAAGCTCTATTATTTTATCCATTATAGCTTCTGTTGTAGAAGTATATGGAATTTCGGTAACTTCTATGCAGTTGTTCTTTTTATCGTAGCGGTACTTTGACCTCATACGGAAAGAGCCTCTGCCTGTTTCATATATCTCACGAAGCGCCGTCTTATTGCCAATTATATATGCGCCCGTCGGAAAATCAGGTGCAGGCAATGTTTCAAGAAGGTCTATATTTTTATCTTTTATATAACGGATTGTTGTTTCGCAAAGCTCACCCAAATTAAAGCTGCAAATATTACTTGCCATACCTACCGCTATACCCTGATTTGGGTTTACCAAAATATTAGGGAACGCCGCAGGCAACAAAACATATGTTATTCCATAGATTTAATAATCAAGAGGAACGCAGGGCGTTTGGTGGTTCTGACTTTTTGGAGTTGCAGTTTTGCGAACACAAAAGCGGAACAAGTATAAAAAGAATTGTTAATAAAACTGAAAATTGGCGCAACGATTCTCTTTATATATCAGGCGATGATATGGATGCTTTTTATAAGTGCTACAAAGATGTGTTCAAGAATGGTACATACAATAATCTAAAAAGTGGCGAAATTGATTTGTGT
>JAZNQL010000025.1:0-13543 GCA_045590155.1 Clostridia bacterium
TATAGCTATCTGTAAGGTCCTGTATATCCTTTTCGATACCCTTTAAATCATCTTCTGTTATTTCGGATGCTTTCTGCTGTTTTTTATAAAGTTCAAGAGCATCACGTCTTATGCCTCTTATAACAACTCTTGCATCTTCAGCTTTTTTTGTAACTGTTTTTACAAGTTCTTTTCTTCTTTCTTCTGTGGGGGGTGGAAAAGCAAGACGTATTGTCTTCCCATCTGTTACGGGTGTTATACCTACTTCACTTTTTAAAAGAGCCTTTTCGATTTCTTTAACAAGGCTTGCATCCCACGGAGCAATTGAAAGTATTCTCGGTTCGGGTGTTGAAATTGTTGCAACCTGCTGCAAAGGTGTTGCAACACCGTAGTATTCAACCATTACCTTCTGTAAAACTGCAGGATTTGCTCTGCCTGCACGAACAGTATCATATTCTTCATTTAAAAAAGATATGGCTTTATCCATTTTAGTTGTAATCTCATCATATGAATTTTTCATTTTTCATTCTCCTTATTCTATTATAGTCCCTGCATTTTCGCCATTTATTACTGAAATTATGTTGTCGGGATTTGAAAGTCCAAACACTTTAATGGGTATTTTATTATCCATACAAAGTGATGCAGCTGTTGAATCCATAACCTTAAGACCTTTGTCAAGAATATCGATATAACTTAATCTGTCGTATTTTACGGCATCGGGATAAACATTGGGGTCTTTATCATAAACGCCGTCAACATTCTTCGCCAGAAGTATAACCTCTGCACCAATTTCAGCCGCACGCAATGCAGCCGCCGTATCAGTTGAAAAGAAGGGGTTGCCCGAACCGCAGCCGAATATAACAACTCTTCCCTTTTCAAGATGTCTTACCGCACGGTTTCGTATATAGGGTTCAGCTATCTGCTTCATTTCTATGCCAGTTTGAACACGGGTAGGAACTTTTTCTGCTTCAAGTGCATCCTGCAGGGCAAGTGCATTGATTACAGTTGCAAGCATACCCATATGGTCAGCTCTTGTTCTGTCCATCGACTCCCCGCTTCTTCCACGCCAAAAATTACCGCCACCAACTACAAGTGCTATCTGAACATTTTGTTCTACACATTTTTTTATTGTTTTAGCAATGGCTGAAACCTTTTCAAAATTAAAACCAAAGCCATTATCACCGGCGAGAGCTTCGCCGCTAAGTTTAATCATAACTCTTTTGTAAGACAATGGTACACACCTCCGTTTATCATTATATTCGACATATTTTTGCGTATTCCTTCTTTTGGACACTGTTGAATTTTATGGCTTACAAGTTTCACAGGGAGTATAGCCATCATAAACTGCATCTTCTCTTGATTTAAAAAATACTTTATTTTTCTCTTTTGGCAGTCCGCTACAATTCAGCCGATGAAACTTTTTTGATGATTTATTGCCTATATATTCGTAGTCGGTTATTTCCTCTACCGCCTTTATGTCTTTAAGATTATCAATATTTTTGTTTCTTGACGGAGTTATGCTTATATTTTTGCCGTCACTTTTTACTACAATATCTCCCTGCACATCTGTACGAAAAACTGTAACACCAGCATCTTTAAGTCTTGATAACGTTTCGTCGTGCGGGTGTCCGTAAGAATTATCTTTCCCCACAGAAAGTATTGCATATTCGGGATTTACTTCCCTTAAAAAACGATAAGATGTAGAGGTTGAGCCGCCGTGATGACCTACCTTTAAGAGGTTTGCAGATACATCAATTCCTGTATCCATAATTTCCTTTTCTTCATTAAACTCTGCATCGCCTGTAAACAGAAAGCTGTTTTCTTTGTATATAACCTTTAATACGATTGAAGTATTATTAAGTTCAACATCTTCTTGTGTAATAGGCCCTAAAAACATAACTTTACTTTTTCCTAAAGTTATTTCGTCTAAAGGTAAAGGATTTTTTATATTAATATTTTGTTCTTCTGCTTTTCTAATGAAATTTTTATAAAAATTAGCATCAGACCCGGTTTTTGGTGTATAAATTTCTCCAACCTTTGCAACTGACAATGCACCCGCAAGGCCTCCGGCATGGTCTTCATGAGCATGAGAACAAACTAAAACGTCTATATAATCAATAGACAATTTTTTAAGATATGCCGCTATAACATTACTGTCTGCTGCATTACCGCCGTCAATTAACATATAATGTCCGTCCGATATTACAAGCTGACTGTCTGCCTGACCTACATCTATAAAATGTATTTCAAAATCTCCTGTTTCAGCATCCTTCTTTTGCTTGTAATAACCAAAAGAGCAAATAAGAAGTACTGCAAGAATAAAAGATATATGTTTTTTCATAATTTATCCTTTTTATTTTTTACCATAATTTCAAAATGCCGGAGAAAATTCTCCGGCATTTCAAATTATTTAATCATCTTTTCGATTTCTTCAGCAAAGTTTTCTTCTTTCTTCTGAAGTCCTTCGCCCTTTTCAAAGCGTACATACTTAATTACTTTTGCACCCTTGGAAGCAAGATATTTTTCAACCTTTACACTGTCATCCTTTACGAATGCCTGCTGCATCAAGCAGTTCTGTTCAAAGAACTTATTGATTTTACCTTCAACCATCTTTTCAATGATGTTTTCGGGTTTGTTAGCATTCTTGGGATCTTCTTTAATCTGTGCAACGATGATAGCCTTTTCCTTTTCAACATCTTCAGCAGGAACAGCACTCTTATCGCTGTATAAGGGGTTGATAGCAGCAATCTGCATTGCTACGTCTCTTGCAGCATCATGTGCTTCTGCACCGTCAGCTTCAACAAGCATCATAACGCCTATTCTGCCGCCGCCGTGGATATAAGTAACTATATCGCCTTCAAATCTTTCAAAACGTCTTACATTCATGTTTTCGCCTATTGTAGCGATTTTTTCTGTAAGCTGGTCTTTTATTGTTGCGCCTTCAGCGCCTGATGCCATAAGAGCATCAAGGTCTGCAGGGTTTGACTTGATAACTTCTTTTGCAACTGTTTCTACGAAGGCTTTGAATTCTGCATTCTTTGCAACGAAGTCTGTTTCTGCGTTAACTTCAACCATTGCTGCAACGTTGCCGTCAACTAAAATATCAACAAGACCTTCTGAAGCAATTCTGCCTGCCTTTTTAATTGCAGCTGCAAGTCCCTTTTCACGAAGGAATTCAATTGCCTTATCCATATCGCCGCCGGTTTCTGCGAGTGCTTTTTTGCAGTCCATCATACCGCAGCCTGTTCTTTCTCTTAATTCTTTAACTATACTAGCAGTAATCATTATATAATCCTCCAATTTATTTTCAGATTAAATTATTCAGCTTCTATTTCAGCTTCTTCAGCTTCAGGAGCATTCTGTTCGCCCTGTCTGCCTTCGATAATAGCATTAGCTATTGTTGAAGTAACAAGTTTTACGGCACGAATTGCATCATCGTTACCGGGAATGGGGAAATCAACTTCTTCGGGGTCACAGTTTGTATCAACTATTGCAACTACGGGAATACCGAGTTTCTTTGCTTCGCTGATAGCGATTTTTTCCTTCTTGGGGTCTACTACAAAGAGTGCACCGGGAAGTTTCTTCATTTCTTTAATACCGCCGAGGTACTTTTCAAGCTTTTCCATTTCAAGGCGAAGCTTCATAACTTCTTTCTTGGGGAGAAGATCGAATGTGCCATCTTCGTCCATCTTCTGTAACTGGTACAAACGGTCAATTCTTCTCTTAATGGTTTTGAAGTTTGTCATCATACCGCCGAGCCATCTTGCATTTACATAGTACATGCCAACTCTTTCGGCTTCTTCTTTGATTGAATCCTGTGCCTGTTTCTTTGTTCCTACGAAGAGAATTTCCTGTCCAGCTTCTGCTACGCTACGAACAAAGGCGTAAGCTTCTTCAATCTTCTTTGCTGTTTTCTGAAGGTCGATAATATATATACCGTTTCTTTCGGTAAATATATATTCCGCCATCTTGGGGTTCCATCTTCTTGTCTGATGACCGAAGTGAACACCTGCTTCCAATAACTGTTTCATTGCTACTACTGACATATTATCAGCACCTCCTAAATGTTTTTATCCTCCACCGCAATCCTCAGAAAAAACGCCTTGCGGAACCGCTTTCCCTCATGTGGTGTGCGTATTTGGACTAAAAAATTATACTACATATTTTTCCTTTTTGCAAGGTTTTTTTTATTTTTTTATAATATTTTTGCTAAATGCTCAATATCTCCAAGCTGGCACTCTTCAATTTTGCCTGCATCACACAGCTTTGCAAACGCAGGATCAATGGGAAGTGATGCTACACTTTTTATACCAAAACGAGCTGCTGTCTTCTCTATTTTGCTTTCGCCGTAAATATGATGTTCGTTACCGCAATCGGGACATTTAAAGTATGCCATATTCTCTACAAGGCCTAAAATGGGTACATTCATCATATTTGCCATTTTAACTGCCTTTTCAACAATCATACCTACTAAATCCTGCGGAGTTGTTACTATTATTATACCATCAACAGGAATTGACTGAAATACTGTCAAGGGTACATCCCCTGTTCCGGGAGGCATATCAACAAACATATAGTCAACATCGCCCCATACTACGTCTGTCCAGAATTGCTTTACAGTTCCAGCAATTATGGGACCGCGCCATACTACGGGGTCGCTTTCGCTTTCGAGCAAAAGGTTTATCCCCATTACTTCAATCCCGTTTTTGCTTTTTGCCGGATAAATTCCGTTTTCATCACCTCCATCGGGCTTTGAAAGACCAAATGCACGGGGAATTGACGAACCGGTAATATCTGCATCAAGTATTGCCACTCTATTGTTTTTTCTCTGCATTGCAACGGCTAAAAGAGAGGTTACAAGTGTTTTGCCTACCCCACCTTTTCCGCTTACAACACCTATTACTTTTTTAACACTCGACATACTGTTTAAAGGTTCATAGGTTGGAGCCGATGAACATTTTTCAGCACATTCAGAGCAGTTATGTGAACATTCGCTCATATTTTTCATTCCTTTCATTAAACAAATTTGTCTTCAAACAAATATTATATTCTTCATTTTTTATAAAGTCAATAAAAAAAGTTGTATTTTTTTTTGACTTATGCTATACTTATTAAACTAATAAAAGAAAAAAGAGGACTACTATGGAACTTATAACTACAATTTTACTAGGTATTGGACTTTCTATGGATGCCTTTGCCGCTTCGGTATGCAAGGGACTTGCACTTGGGAAGGTAAGTTGTTTTAAACTTCTAATCCCCGGATTATGGTTTGGTGCCTTTCAGGCTTTGATGCCCCTTATCGGTTATTTTTTAGGTTCGAAATTTTATACATATATCGAAAGCTTTGACCATTGGATAGCTTTTATACTTTTATCTTTGATAGGTATAAATATGTTAAGAGAAGCTTTTTTAAACGAGCCAGAAGAAACTGATTCTTCTTTAGGATTTAAAAGTATGCTTATTATGGCAATAGCTACAAGTATTGATGCTTTAGCAGTAGGGATAGCTCTTGCTATGGACAGAAGTACAGATATTGTAAGTTCTATTGTAATTATAGGTCTTACAACATTCATACTTTCTACAATAGGCTGTAAAATCGGTTGTATTTTCGGTTCAAAATATAAAAAGAAAGCAGAAATTACCGGTGGTGTAATTTTAATAGCCCTTGGAATTAAAATTTTAATTGAACATTCATTCGGGCTTTGATTTTAAAACCGAATTATTACCCACATAAAAACCTTCAAGATATTTTTAGTAATACTGTTAGATACTATAATATCCTGAAGGTTTTCTTTTTATAAAACTTTTATTTTTCTCTAAAAATGCTATTTAAGTTACGCCTTTATCGAAGCAGCATATTCATCTATATCTATAACTTTTCCTGTTTTTCTTGATTCTTCTGCAGCAAAAGTTATAAGATGGTTATTATAGGATTCGTTAATTTCCGGTACAGACTTACCTGTATAGGTTTTATTTAAGTAGGCATAAAGTGTTTCAATAATACCATTGTCGCCGCCTGCATGTCCGCCAGCTATACCGTCCTCACCGATAATCGGAATTTCTTCCGTCTGTCTTGTTGCAAAGTCAAAGACTTTAATCGGAGATTCGCTATCAAGTGCTGCATTAAGTTCTCCCTTAGTTCCCATAATATGTATAAAGCGTCCGCCACTATTGAAGGCGTTCATGGAAAACGTAACAGTTATATCGTCTTCAAAGAGCATATTAACTGTCTGGTGATCTACTACGTTATTATCGCATTTATATACACACTTTCCGTACTGTGTAGTGGAAATGACTTCTCTGATTCTTTCGTCAGAAGGATCGGTTTCCTGTGCAGCATGAGCACGGAACCAGGTTTCTTCATTTGTGCGTTCAAGATAAAGTTTTACAGCGTTATAATAGCAAGTATCTGCGTGGGGGCAACCTTCAATACAGTAGTCAGGAGCTCCTTCGGGGGCATTTTCCGCTGTAAAGTAGCTGCGTGCACCAAAGGATTGAACTTTTTTACATTTTTTACCGATTAACCATTGTAAAATGTCCATGTCATGGCAGGATTTTTGCAGAAGCATTGTTGAGCTTTTTTCTTCATTGCCCCAGTTTCCACGAACAAAGCTATGGCTCTGGTGTTCATTTCCAACACATTCCTCGTGATTTATTGACATAATTTTGCCAAGTCTTCCCGAATCCAATATATCCTTTATATAACAGAATATGGGGGTGTAACGCAAAACGGTGCAAATAATTACCTTTACATTCTTTTCATTTGCATAGTCCGTAATTTTCTTACATTCTTCGGGAGTGGGAGCAATAGGCTTTTCAAGAAGCAAATCATAGCCAAGAGAAATTGCCTTCAAAGAAACATCAAGATGATCTCTGTCCATTGTAGCGATTACTGCAATGTCAGCAATTTTACCCTTTTCCAAAAGGGGCTTCCAATCAGTAAAGCACTGATCATCAGAAAGATTGTGTTTTTTCTTAATGAATTCTCTGCGGCTTTCAAGTGGTTCTGCCACAGCCACAACCTCAAACTGTTCGGGCTTATCCGCCATAATGTTTGTATAGCCCGTGCCTCGGCCTCCGGCGCCGAGAAGAATAACTTTAAATTTTTTCATATTCGTACTCCTTTTTATTTTTTTAGGAAAACTATTTACTTTTTACCTTGTATATAGTATATTATATATGACCGAAACACAAAACACAATGTGCAAATCGTCCAAAAATATTTGTTTTTCGTCCAAAAAGGACAGGAGGAATAATGGAAGAAAAATTTACGGTAGAAAATCAAATTAACATCAACGCATTTTATTCTTTTTTTGAAAATCATTATGAGAAGAATTTCCATTTTGATGGCGAAATACATGACTTTTGGGAAGTTTTGTATGTAGTAGAAGGACAACTTCGTGTATCGGGCGATGAAAGAATTTATAATTTAAAAAGCGGTAATATGATTTTTCATAAGCCGATGGAATTACACAAATTTACGATTACCGATGATGATGGCGCTACGCTGGTTATATTTTCGTTTTCTATGGAAGGCCCAAAGGCAAATGCCTTCAACGATAAAGTATTTTCTCTTACCCACAGGCAGAGAGCGATGGTGGAAGAGCTGATGGCGTATGTAAAAGAAAAGGATCTAAAAACAGAAGGGCTTCTCCCATATATTTATCTTTATCCCTCACGGATATATTCTGGGTATTTACAAAATATTTCAACTTCCATTACCCGTCTTTTTCTATCTCTGGATGATGCAGGAAGCGTAGCAGAATCTCTTGTTACGCCAGAGGCGTTACTTTTCAAAAAAGCGGTAGAATATATGAACTGTCAAATTGACACACCTCTTACCGTTTCTATGATTGCAAAGTATTGTGCCGTCAGCGAATCTAGTCTTAAAAGAATTTTTAAAAAGAATGCCGGTCTTAGCGTACACAAGTATTTTTTGAGTCTTAAAATAAAAAAAGCCGTAGAACTTTTGCAGGCTGGAAAAAGTGTTACAGAAGTAGCCGGAAAATTAAACTTTAGCAGTCAAAGCTATTTTTCGGTGGCATTTAAAAGGGAGACAGGAAAATTACCTTCTGATTGTGAATAAGAGAAAAAGTCTGGATTTATCCAGACTTTTTTAATGTTTATTTTTACATGAATCTCCCAACTGGCAGTTTGTACATTCACAACAGCCCTTTTTCTTTTTGAGTTTTACTATAACCCATATGCAATATATGATTATTACTGCAAGTAGAATATATTTTACCATTATTACCTCACTATAAGCATTGCAATGTTATAAAATAATGTTGAAACCAGCCACGCAACTCCTATCTGCAGCGCCACAGATAAAAAGGCATATTTTTTTGAACCGGTTTCTCTTCCAACGTTTGCTATCGTAGCAATACACGGAACGTATAAAAGGCAGAAAAGCATCATCGAATATGCATTTATAGCTGTAAAGCCCGTACTTGCGAGTATACCTGCAAGCGATGACATCCCAGCCTGCGAGCCTATATTTCCTATTCCGTACAAAACGCTCATACTTGATACAACAACTTCTTTTGCAGCAATTCCTGATATAAGCGAAACTATGATCTGCCAGTATCCAAGTCCTGCCGGTGCCATAATGGGCACAAGCAACTTTCCTATCTGTGCACCTATGCTTTGCGACATATCATCTACCATACCGCCAAAACCGAAATTCATTAACCCCCATAAAATTACCGAAGCAACAAATATAACTGTTCCTGCCTTTACAAGATAATCTTTTACTTTTTCCCACGCATATATCATTACTGTGTTGAAGTTTGGTGTTTTATATTCAGGAAGTTCTATTAAAAGAGTGTGTATTTTCTTTTTACCGCCAGCTTTACTCATTATAAATGAAACTATCATTGCTACAAGCACGCCTATAAGATACATTGAATAACAAGCAAGCATTGCATTTTTGCCAAAGAACATATCTGACAAAAGAACATACACCGGCAGTCTTGCACTGCACGACATAAAAGGCGTTACCATTATAGTTCTGAGTTTATCTTTCGGGTCTTCAAGTGTTCTTGCTGCCATAATTGCAGGTACTGTGCAACCAAATCCCAAAAGCATTGGGATAAAGGCCTTGCCCGAAAGTCCCATCTTTGCCATTATTCCGTTCATTATGTAGGCAACGCGCGACATATAACCGCTATCTTCCAAAACCGCAAGTGCAATAAAAAGAATAAATATATTAGGCAAAAAGGTTAATATTCCGCCTACGCCGGCTATTATCCCTTCTACCGCAAGCCTTGTTACAAGCTCCCCTGCGCCTATACTTGTAAGGAATGTTTGTGCTGATGCCGAAAAATATTCAAGCCCTTGTTCAAAGTATCCCTTTATAAAATCTCCAACAGTGAATGTAAGAAAAAACACTACTGCCATTATAGCAAAAAATATTGGCAATCCCAAAAATTTGTTTGTAAGTACTTTATCTATTCTATCGGTAAAATAGCTCTTTTCTTTTTTGTTTATAAGTACTTCTTCTATTATTTCTTCAATAAATTCATACTTTTGGTCTATTATTTCGCTTTCATAGCTTTTATCAATAATATCCTTTAAATCAAGAGAATATTTTTCAGTTATTTCTTCGTCCTGCTCAAGCAACTTAATAGCATACCAACGGTAATTCTCGATATCCTTATACTTGTTTTTAAGCATAATAGATATTATCTCTATCTTTTCTTCTATATCGTCAGAATATACCATTGTATAGTCATCGTGCTTTCTATTAAGCTCTGCATTATCAGAATGATGATGCTCTATACCTTCTACTGTTTTATCTTTATGATGGGCAACTGCATGCATTAAAGAGTCAAGACCTGTTTTCTTCCTTGCACTTACAGGAATTACCGGAACACCAAGCATTTCCGGCATACGGTGCAAGTCTATTTCCATTCCCCTCTCTTCGATTATATCCATCATATTAAGAGCAACTACAACAGGCTTACCAAGCTCTAAAAGCTGAAGGGTGAAAAACATATTTCTTTCGAGCGACGATGCATCAACTACATTTACTATAACATCTACCTCATTGTCAAGAAGATACTGTCTTGTCAGTTTCTCCTCCATTGTATAAGATGTAAGAGAATATGTGCCCGGCAAGTCAACAAGTTTATATGTATGACCGTGATAGTTCATATCACTTTCTTTTTTTTCAACTGTAACGCCCGGCCAGTTTGCAACTTTAAGTTTTGCTCCGGTATATGCATTGAAAAGTGTGGTTTTACCGCAATTGGGATTACCGGCAAAGGCAACATGTATTACATCAGACATTAAAAGCACCTCCTACCTTTATTCCTTTTGCAAATTCTTTTCCAAGTGCAAACTTTGTTCCTCGCACCTTTATAATTATCGCATCATTTGCTCGGGTTGCAACAAAAACCCGAGCACCTTCTGTCATTCCAAGAATTTCGAGTCTGTGTTTTACTATATCTTCAAGTTCTATTTTGGAAATTATATATGAACTGTTTGTTTTTACGTCGTATAACTGCAAATTTATTTCCTCCATCCCTAAGTTGTCATATACTTTTTTAATATTATAACATATAATTTTATATTGTTGTCAATATTTTTTTGCAAAAATTTTAACATATTATGGACAAACCTTTTTTTATATTGTATAATGAAAAAGGTAGAAAAAATAATTATTTTGTAAAGAAGGTTTTAATATGAATTTACCTGAAAATGTTTTTGTAATGACACATCCGCTTATCCAGCATAAAATTTCAATTTTAAGAAATGTAGAAACAGGCTGCAAGGAATTCCGTGAGCTTGTTGAAGAAATTTCAATTTTAATAGCATTTGAAGCTACCAGGGATTTACCACTGCAGGATGTTGAGGTTACCACTCCTATCTGCAAAACCGTAGCAAAATGCATAGGCGGTAAAACACTTACTGTTATTCCTATTTTAAGAGCTGGTCTTGGCATGGTAGATGGCATATTGTCACTTCTTCCCGCTGCAAAAGTAGGTCATGTAGGCTTATACAGAAACGAAGAAACCTTAGAGCCTGTTGAATACTACTTCAAGGTTCCCGCTGACATTGCCGAAAGACAGGTTATTATTGTTGACCCTATGCTTGCAACAGGCGGTTCGGCAGTTGCCGCTGTTGATGCTGTAAAAAAACGCGGCGTAACAGACATAAAAGTTATGAATATTATCGCTGCACCGGAAGGAATTGAGGTTCTTTCAAAAGCACATCCCGATATTAAAATCTATTGCGGTATTGTTGACGAAAAGCTTAACGAAAACGGTTATATAGTTCCCGGTCTTGGTGATGCGGGTGACAGAATTTTCGGTACGAAATAATTTTAAAAAACTATTTACAAATTTTTGGTCTTATGTTAAAATATGAATTGGTAAATCTTTAAAACGATGCGAGACATCGACAAGGTTTTCGATAAATAACAGACTTTTTAAAGACAGCCTTGTGTTTAGCAAGGCTGTCTTTTTTGCAAGAGGTGATTTTTTGAAGTTTAAGACAGTTTTAATGGACGAAGGTGCAATAAATCGTTCGCTTGTAAGAATTGCACACGAAATCATAGAAAAAAATTCTGAGGAAACAGAGCTTTGTCTTGTTGGAATATATCGCAGAGGGTATCCTCTTGCTAAAAAAATTGCCGAAAGCATTACAAACTTTTCGGATATTAAGGTTTCGGTAGGTTCGCTTGATATAACATTTTACAGGGACGATTTATCTGAAAATTTGCAAGCCCCTGTTGTAAATGAAACAAAATTTGATTTCTCAATAGAAAAAAAGGTTGTTATTTTGGTAGATGATGTTATATACACAGGCAGAACGACCCGTGCTGCAATGGATGCTGTAATAAATTTGGGAAGACCCTCTAAAATACAGCTTGCAGTTTTAGTGGACAGAGGTCACAGGGAATTGCCAATTAAAGGCGATTATATAGGAAAAAATGTTCCGACATCACATGATGAAACAATAAAAGTACTTTTGCCCCCCTTTGAAGAAAAAACACAGGTTGAAATTTGGGAGAGGCAAACAAACTAATGATATTGAGCCAAAACGGCTTAATATAAATATACTTTTAAGAGGGAGTTTTTATTATGAACCTTATCTACAATGTAAAAGACAAACCCAAATTCGGGCAGATTATCATCTTTGCATTTCAGCAGTTGCTTGCAATTTTGGCAGCAACAATCGCCGTACCTTCCATTGTTGGAAATGGTATGAGTCAGTCAGCAGCACTTTTTGGTGCGGGTGCAGGTACTCTTATTTACTTGCTTTTCACTAAATTCCGTAGCCCTGTTTTCTTAGGCTCATCCTTTGCGTTTTTAGGTTCAATGTTTGCAGCCTTTGCAGGTGCTGTATCAACAGAAGCAGGCTATGCCGGCATCTTAATAGGTGCTATATTTGCAGGTCTTGTATATGTTATCATTGCTTTAGTTGTAAAGCTTGCAGGCGTTCAGTGGATTAACAAGCTTATGCCCGCAGTTGTTATCGGCCCCACAGTTGCAATTATAGGTCTTTCCCTTTCAGGCAACGCTGTTGGCGATGTATTGAAATTTACAACCAATGACGGCTCTGCCTATATGATGAGTTCAAAAGGCTGGATTGGCTTTTTGTGTGCTATGGTAACTTTGATTACCATTACTTTATGTTCTGTATACGGCAAAAAAACATTAAAGCTTATTCCCTTTATCATTGGTATTTTAGCAGGCTATGTTGTTGCAGCAATCTTTACCGTGATAGGTATGGCTACCGGCAACGAAACCTTTATGATTATTGACTTTTCACTTTTTGCAAATATGCAGTGGTATCCTGACTTTACCTTCCTGCACGCAGCAAAAGGTCTTGCTGCAATTGACGGTCAGTACATAGCAACAATTGCAGTAGCTTATGTTCCTGTTGCGTTCGTTGTATTTGCTGAACATATTGCAGACCATAAAAACCTTTCAACAATTATTGACGCGGAATTACTTGAAGATCCCGGCTTACACAGAACACTTCTTGGCGATGGCGTAGGCTCGATGGTTGGTGCTTTCTTCGGCGGTTGCCCCAATACTACATATGGCGAATCGGTAGGTTGTGTTGCTATTACAAAAAATGCTTCGGTAGTTACAATTCTTGCAACAGCAATTATGGCTATTTTAGTTTCCTTCTTTGCACCTTTTGTAACATTCCTTGCTACAATTCCTGCATGTGTAATGGGTGGCGTTTGTATTACTCTTTACGGCTTTATTGCAGTAAGCGGTCTTAAAATGCTCCAAGAAGTTGACCTTTCAGACAACAAAAATCTTTTCGTAGTATCGGTAATCCTTATCACAGGTATTGGCGGTATGGCTTTAAAGATTGGTCAGGTTACACTTACATCAATCGCTTGTGCACTTATCCTTGGTATTATAACTAATATTATTCTTTCAAAAAAACAGAAGATTTCTGAATAATTTTTAAAAATCAAAACAAAATAACCCCGAGGTGATTTAATGCTCGGGGTTATTTTTTCTTTAATAGCAGGTGCCGCTATGAGCTTTCAAGGGGTTATGAATACAAGACTTTCAGATAAAATAGGTCTTTATGAATC
>JAZNQL010000026.1:0-5546 GCA_045590155.1 Clostridia bacterium
AAGGGTAAGGCACCAAAGGCACTTATAGAAAAATACTACACAGAGGCTGTGTTCTATGATGATGCTATAAACGAAGTGCTTCCCGAAGCATACGACGCGGCAGTTAAAGAGGCTGGCCTTGACGTTGTTGCAAGACCTGAAGTTGATGTTGAAGAAATCAAGAAGGGTGAAAACGTTGTATTCACTGCGCTTGTTACAACAAAGCCGGAGGTAAAGCTTGGCGAATATAAGGGTATAGAAGTACCTAAGTTTGACTATAATGTAACAGACGAAGACGTAGAAAAGGATATTGAAAACGCAAGACAAAGAAACGCAAGAGTTACAACTCTTGATGAGGGTACTGTAGAAAACGGTTCTATTGCTGTTATAGACTTCGACGGTAGTGTTGATGGTGTTGCATTCGATGGCGGCAAGGGCGAAAACTATGACCTTGAAATCGGCTCGGGCACATTTATTCCGGGCTTTGAGGAACAGCTTGTTGGCGCAAAGGTTGGCGACCTTGTTGACGTTAACGTTACATTCCCTAAAGAATATCACGCTGCTGACCTCGCAGGTAAGGATGCTTTGTTTAAGGTAACCGTAAAAGAGCTTAAGGTAAGAGAGCTTCCTGAGGTTGATGATGATTTTGCATCAGAAGTAAGCGAGTTCGAAACTCTTGAGGACTGGAAAAAGGACATAAGAGCAAAGCTCGAAGAAAGTGCACAAAACAGAGCAAAAATAGATACAGAAAATGCAGTTGTTGAAAAGGTTTGCGAAAATGCAACTGTAGAAATTCCCGCTGCAATGCTCGAGGCAAATGTAGAAAGAGAATATCAGGAATTTGCTCAAAGACTGATGTATCAGGGTATGAATATGGAAATGTATATGCAATACACAGGCATGAATGAAGCTACACTAAAAGAACAACTAAAGCCACAGGCAGAAAAGAAGCTTTTAGGCTCACTTGTTCTTGAGGCTATTCAAAAGGCAGAGGGCATTGAGGCAACTCCTGAAGTTGTTGAGATGGAGCTTGTTGATATGGCTAAGAAGTACAATATGGAGCTTGATAAACTAAAGGAGCTTATGGGTGAGGCTGAGATGGAAAATCTTAAGGCTGACCTTGCAATACAACAGACAATCACAATGCTTGTAAATAACGCCGTTGTAGCAAAGAAAAAGAGCACTGCAAAGTCAACCACAACAAAAGCAGCTGCTACAAAGTCAACTACAGCTAAAAAAACAACAACTACAACAAAAAAGACAACTACTACAGCTAAGAAGACAACTACAGCCAAGAAAACAACTACAACTAAAACAGCAAAGACTGCCAAGGCAGAAGAAGCTGACAAATAATAAAAGTCTTGCAGTTTTTGGTGTAATTTACTTAGAAAGGAATGATATTTATGGCAACTATTCCTGTTGTAATAGACCAAACAAGTCGTGGCGAACGCTCATACGACATATACTCAAGATTATTGGAGGACAGAATTATTTTCCTCTCAGACCCGGTTACCGATGCAACTGCAAGCCTTGTTGTTGCACAAATGCTTTTTTTGGAAGCTAAGGATCCGGACAAGGATATACAACTCTATATAGACTCACCCGGTGGCTCAATAACTGCCGGAATGGCTATATTTGATACGATGAATTATATCAAGTGCGATGTATCTACCATATGTATAGGTATGGCGGCAAGTATGGGTGCATTCCTGCTTGCAGCAGGCGCAAAGGGCAAGAGATTTGCTCTTCCAAACAGTGAGGTTATGATACATCAGCCGCTTATTTCGGGTGGCGGTTTAAGCGGTCAGACTACTGATATAAAAATCTATTCCGACCATATGGTAAGAACAAAGGAGAAAATGAACCGAATTCTTGCCGAACGTTGCGGCCAAACCTACGAAAAGGTTTGCGAAGATACCGAAAGAGATAACTTTATGAGCGCCGAGGAGGCAAAAGAATATGGCCTTATAGACGCAGTTATCGAAAAAAGAGAACAGCAACAAAGGTAATTTTTACCATAACCATTCCCCTGGGGATGTAAAAAAAGTCCAGAACGCAAAAAGGCACTAATGTTACGAAATAATAAAATTCATAAACTTAAAACTCTCGCATTATTCGTTTTTCTAAAATTTAAACCTTTTTGCTATAAACAAACTTCGCCTCTCGACGTACCTTTGTACGCCTTCGGGTATCCCAAAGCAAGGAAAACCTTGCTTTGGCTCAGTTTGTCCATTCTGAACATTTTTTCCTATCCCCCAAAAAAAAGAGCTGTAAAAAAATAATTTTTTTACAGCTCTTTTTTTATGTAATTTATAAAAAATTTCAAAAAAGTATTGACAAGAGGAAAAAAATAGGTTATTATCTAACTAAAGCGTACTAATGCGATATAGTACACTTTAGAAAGGAGACGGCGATGCTGGGAATAACTTTAAATAATCGTTTTCCGATTCACGAACAACTTAAAAAAGGCATAGAAAAGCTTGTTTTAAGAGGCGTGCTGGAGCCTGATTCGCCCTTGCCTTCGGTAAGAGAGCTGGCACAAGACCTTGCTATAAATCCCAATACTGTTCAAAAAGCTTATACCGAGCTTGAAAGGGAAGGAATAACCTACTCTGTAAACGGAAAAGGAAGATTTGTAACAAGCAATGTAGAGGTAGTACGCCGTGCAAAAATAAACGAAGCGCTGGAAGAACTTGCCGAAGATTTGAAAAAACTTAAATCACTCGGTGCGAGCGATAGTGAAATCAGCGAATTTACGGCAAAGAACTTAAAGGAGGGAAATAAATGATAAAAGCAACTGATATTCGCAAAGCATATCACAAAGAAAATGTACTGGAAGATTTAAACCTGCATGTTAAAAAGGGAAGCATATACGGACTTATAGGCTCAAACGGTGCAGGAAAATCAACCCTTTTAAATATTTTGTCGGGAGTTTTTAAGCCCGATTCTGGAAAAGTACAAATAGATGGAGAAAAGGTTTTTGAAAATATAAAAGCAAAAAATAAAATTGCTTATATAACCGATAATCCCTATTACTTCAACTCTGCAACAGTAAAAGAGATGGCACTGTATTTAAGCAAAATATATTCAAACTTTTCAATGAAAACCTTTGAAGAAACAGCAGCCCTTTTTCCGATAGACATAAATAAAAGAATAAATTCTTTTTCAAAGGGAATGAAAAGGCAGGTATCAATAATTCTTTCGCTTTCGCATAATCCCGAAATTCTTTTGTGCGACGAAAGCTTTGACGGGTTAGACCCTGTAATACGCCAGCTTGTAAAAAGACTTTTTGTAAGTCGGGCCGCAGAAGGGAATATGACAATAATTATTGCATCACACAATCTTCGCGAGATGGAAAACCTTTGCGATACAGTAGGTGTTTTGCATGATAATAAAATAGTTATAGAAAAGAGTATAGGCGATATAAAGAATATGATGCACCGCTATCAGGCAGCGTATAAGCCTATGATAGATACACAAATCCTTCACGAAAGACTTGATGTTGTTTCTTTGAATGTAAGAAACAATGTAATAGAACTTGTTGCAAGAGGGGATGAAGAAGAAATTGCGGGTGTGCTTTCGGAATACAACCCTCTTTTGGTTGACAAAACAGAACTCACATTAGAAGATATTTTTGTTTATGAAATGGAGGTAAAAGGATATGACTTCTCAAAAATGCTTTTATAAACTTAATATGTTTTTAGAAACCTTAAAGCAGTCAAAGTACTTAATGATTTTACATACTATTGTTTTATTTTTGGTATCTACCCTTCCTGCTATAATAGAAGTAAACAATATAAGAATAAGAATGGAGAAGGAACCTCTTTTAAATTTTGAATATTCATACCATAAGATAGGCGACCTGTTAAGCGGACAGAACCCGTTTATTGTACTGGTTTTAGCGGCAATATGTACAATAAGTGCAATATTTATATTTAACTATCTTTTTAAAACTACATCGGTACAGTTTTATTCTGCAATGCCAATAAAACGTCAAAGTATGTATGTTTCAAAGTTTTTATCGGGAATAGTATCCTGGATTATACCTTTAATCTTAATTTACGTTGTAAATATTATTGTATATTTCGGGTACGATTTAGAAGAGTTTTTCAAAATAAGCGAAATATTCAAAGGTTTTGGTCTTGCACTTGCAGGCTACTTTGCTATGTGGAGCGTAGCAGTTTTTGCTGTAAGTGTATCGGGTAACTTTTTTGCCGCACTTATAGTCATTGGTGTAGTATTTTTAATATACCCCGCATCAACACTTAGTGTTATGGGCACGGTACAGTCCTTCTTTGAAAATATAAGTATAAACTTCAATTATAATATGCTTTATATGTTCCCGCCCATAATCCCTGCAATAGACTATCTTTCAGACATTGTAAGCATAAGCACTTGCGAAATTATTTATACGCTGGTATATGCAATAGTGTTCTTTGTTTTAGGACTTGTTTCCTACCGCCTGCGCAAAAATGAACACACAGGCAACTTCTTTGCTTATAAATGGATAGGCATATTCTTTAAATATTATGCTACACTTTTAGCATCACTTTTGTTCGGAGCACTGTTCTTTGATATATCAGAAAGTGTTTTCACAGCATATATAGGCTATATACTTATAGGCTTTATAGTATTTATAGTGTTACAGGCTATATTTGAAAAGAACTTTAAAAGTATGTTTTCAAACATAAAATACTTTGCAATTTATATGGTAATAATCTGCGTTGCGGTATATTATCCAATAACAAACAGGGAAGAGATTTCAAAAAGAATGCCAAATCCTGAAAACATAAAGACGCTTGAAGTAAACATGAGCATTGATAATCTGGAACTTTCGGATCCGCAGAATATTGCAGCAGCTCTTTCTTTGTACGAGTCGGCAGACCAGAATGAAGATACTGATAAGCATTTTTGCTGGGTATCTGTTGAAATAAAGAATAATCCTTTATTCAGCATCCACCACAATCCCGACCACTGGGCGGAAAAGGAGCAGATAAGTCTGTTCATGGAAAAAGTGTACGATACAGGGGAGTACAGAGATCAAAAAGTTCAGGCAATAGATAATGTAACAAATATAGATTTTATACAAAAGATTATTACAGTTTATAACAAAGAAACAGTTCTTTCTGAAAAGAGCAGAGAGTTATTAAAAATTTATAAGAGAGATTTTATAAAGTATTCATACAGCGATATAAAAGACTGCGGTTTATATGCTTCGATAGCAACAAATATGGGTGAGTTTTTTGTATATAATTGCTACGAAGATACAATTGAGTATTTAAAAACTAATTATGATATAGAATTTGTACCCGGCGAGGTCGAGAGAATAAGAGTATACGCCTTCCACCACGATGAAGAAGGCAAATATTACGAGAGTGATTTATATTCAACAAATATTCCCTCTGAAATGGAAGAACTTTTAACATCCTGTTCTCAAATAACAAAAATGTATAGAGAAAATATTATGCTTGAAATAATAGAGAAAGGAAAAACCGAACCTTATACGGCAGAGCTTGAACTTTACTTTATGCCAAAAGATATTGTTTCAAAATTAAATTTAAATAATC